>NZ_JAALDN010000221.1 GCF_014144855.1 Dietzia maris
GCGGTCGCGAGGCCGCGGGGTCGCGGGGCGCGCCGGGGAGGCCACGACGACGAGGGGACGACGACGAGGGCCCGCCGCCGGCGAACCGGTGGCGGGCCCTCGAGGGTGCGTGAGGACTCACGCGGACATGTCAGCCCTGGCGGGCCTTGAAACGGGGGTCCTTCTTGTTGATCACGTAGACCTTGCCGCGACGACGGACAACCTGGGCGCCCGGCTTGTTCTTCAGCGACCGAAGGGACTTGCGGACCTTCATCTGGCGCTCCTTAGGCTCTCGGGGCGGCCGCTATGGCCGCCGACACGACTGGGGATCACTGTGCGACACGTCCGTCCCGAAAGGCCGGATGTACGACACACAACTGGTCCATCGTAACGGACTGCCCGACCAGAACTCCAACCGGCGACGGAGGGCGCCCCGCCCGCACCCCGACCGCACCCCGACCGCGCTCCGGGTACTCGCGGCCACCGGCGGAGATGTCACGCGGTCGTCACACGTGGTTCCTATGCTGACGCCATGACCGAGACCACGACAGACCGCGCTGCCGCCCTGCGCGCCACCATCATCGCCGAACTCGGCGTCCGTCCCGACATCGATCCCGCGGAGGAGGTCGAAACGCGGGTCACGTTCCTGGCCGACTACCTCCGTTCGACCCCCGCCACGGGCTTCGTCCTGGGGATCAGCGGCGGGCAGGACTCCACCCTGACCGGCCGGCTCTGTCAGCTCGCCGCGGAGCGACTGCGGGACGAGGGGATGTCGCGCGCCCGGTTCGTGGCGATGCGCCTGCCCTACGGCGAACAGTCCGACGAGGCCGACGCGCAGGCGGCCCTGGAGTTCATCCGTCCGGACGAGAGTCTCACGGTGGATGTCCGCCCCGCGTCCGACGCCGCCTCCGAGGCCGCCTCCGCCGCACTCACGGCTCTGCCCGACGAGGCGGGGCCGCTCCGTGACTTCGTCCGCGGCAACGTCAAGGCGCGTGAGCGGATGATCGCCCAGTACGCCGTGGCCGGGCAACTGAACCTCCTCGTCGTCGGCACCGACCACGCCGCCGAGGCGGTCACCGGCTTCTTCACCAAATACGGCGACGGCGGGGTCGACCTGACCCCCCTGACCGGTCTCACCAAACGACAGGGCGCGGCACTGCTACGCCACCTCGGCGCGCCGGACTCCACCTGGCGCAAGGTCCCCACCGCCGACCTCGAGGACGACCGGCCGGGCCTGCCCGACGAGGTCGCCCTCGGCGTGACCTACGCCCAGATCGACGACTACCTCGAGGGCCGCGACGGCATCCCGCCCGAGGCGTCCGCGCGGATCGAGCAGCTGTTCCTGGGCTCGCGCCACAAGCGCACGGTGCCCGCCACCCCGCTCGACACGTGGTGGCGCTGACCGGTCCGCGAGGACGGGTCGTCAGCGCAGCAGCGACCAGACGGTCTCGAGCGCCTCGGTCGTGCCGGGGACGTCGAAGGACTGGGTGGTGAAGACCGCCGCGGCCCGCCTGGTGCCGCGGTCGACGTACCCGATCGTCCCCAGTCCCCCGGCCCAGCCGACCACGCCGCCCGGGCGCACCTCCACCTGGAACCCGTAGCCGCAGCCGGGCCCGAGGAAACCCTCCGCACTCGCCCGCTGCCGCGCTGTCAGGTGGTCGGTGGCCATCAGCCGAGCACTCTCCGGGTCGAGCACCGGGCCACCGTCGACGAGCACACCCAACAGCTCCAGATAATCGCCCACCGTCGCGGCGAGGCCGCAGGCGAGGGACTCGAAGACCGGCGGCACCGCGAACCTGCCCGCGGTGTCCAGTGGCGAAACCCTGCCGTCGGGCCCGAGGCCGTACGAGGTGGGGAGACGGGAGAGGTCGGCCGTGAACCCCGTGTCGGCCAGCCCCAGTGGCCCGGTGACGTACTCGGCCAGCAACTCGGTCACGGATGAGCCGGTGGCGCGGGCGAGGAGCGCCCCGAGGACATCGCTGCTGGTGTGGTACCACCATTGCTGGCCCGGCTGGCCCGCGAAGGGCAGCTCCGCCAGGCGCCGGAGATACTCGTCCGGCGCGACGGCCGGGGCGTACGGTCCCGGGGCGACCCCACGGTCAGACATCGCCTCCGACAGCGCGGGGTTCTCCCCCGCCCAGCCGACCCCCGCGGTCATGGTGAGCAGGTGCCGCAGGGTGACGGGCCGCTCGGCCGGGACCGTGTGGTCCGGCGGGCCGTCCGGCGTGGCCAGCACGCGAGGGTCTGCCAGTTCGGGCAAGAACGTGTCCACCGGGTCGTCGAGGGTCAGTACGCCTCGTTCCACGAGACGCATCGCCAGGATCCCGCCGACCGGCTTGGTGTTGGACGACAGTGGGAACACCGCGTCCTCCCCCAGCGCGGGTCCGCCCACGGTACGGGCTCCGCCGGAGACGATCCTGGAGCGCCCGCTCTCGCGGACGCCACAGACGTACCCGACCAGCCGACCGTGGTCGACGAGCGCGTCGAGCACGTCGACGACGTCCGTGATCTCCCCTGGTCCCGCCACACCCCGACACTACGACCGCGGACCGGATGGCGGAAGACGCCAAATGGCGAGATCCCGGGACATCGTTTCCGTTGTCCCGGGATCTCGTCCTCGGTGGAGCTAAGGGGACTCGAACCCCTGACCCCCACACTGCCAGTGTGGTGCGCTACCAGCTGCGCCATAGCCCCGTATCCATTTGTCCGCCGCTCACCTCTCGGTGACCGGCCCGACCTAAGTTACACCACCACGGTTCGGGCCTCCAAATCGGGCCCGGCCCCGCCGGGAAGGGCGGGGCCGGGCCACACGTACGTACCCGGAACGAGCACCGGGCGGTTCTCCGGACGAGTTACGCGATGATGTCCTGGAGCCAGGCGGCGTTGCCGATGTCGACGACCTCGCCCTCGTGGGCGACCGTCGGGGTGGACACGCGATCGGTGATCTCGCGGATGCTCTGCTGGGCGTTGTCCGCACTGTCGGAGGCCTTGTCCATGCCGCCGTTGGACTCGACGTTGCCGATGCACTCGACCGAGTCCGCGTTCGCGCCGGCCGATTCCGCGATGTCCGCCAGCTCGCGGGCCGAGAGGTCGCCGCCGCCCTCCCCCGGCTGCTCGGCGAAGAACGCATTCTTGACGTCGAAGAACACGGGCAGGGAGTCCTTGGCCGCGACACACTGGATGGCCGCGAGCGCGCGGGTGGAGTACTCACCGGAGCCGGACTGGCCGTTGAGGAAGTTCAGGGTGTGGAACTCGACCTGCAGATCCCCGGCCTCGACGGCCTCGGAGATGGACTCACCGTACTGCGCCTCGAAGGAGCCACATGCGGGGCACATGTAGTCCTCCCAGATCTGGACGGTCGGTGCCTCGTCCGGGCCGACGACGACCACGCCGGTCTCGGTGATGTCGATCAGCTCGTCGTTGGTCTCGCCGAACGTGATGGGGTTGGCCTCGCCGCCCCGCTGGGCCATCCAGACGACGCCTCCGAGGACCACGACGGCGACCGCGATGAGCGCGACCACGGTGATGATCATCCCGTTGTTGGACTTTGTCTGGAGGACCTTGGTGTTCTTGTTGGGCTTGGCGTTCACGTGTACGCAGGCCTTTCTCTACTGGGAGACCGTCGACCTCTTCCGGGTGACCGGCACTACGCCAGAGGGTACCGAAGCGGCGGGAGCGACCCCGCGCGCGCACCATCGATGCAAATGCACCACACCCCCGGTCGGTGTCGACCGGGGGTGTGGCCCGAATGGTGGAGCTGCCGGGAATTGAACCCGGGTCCTCCGCAGCATCGGCAGGGCTTCTCCGTGCGCAGTCCGCGTTGGCCTCTACTCGGATCTCACCCTCATGCGGACATGTCGGTGATGACGATCCCAGTCACTGTGTGATGTCCCGACCCACCCCGTGACCGGGTGAGCCGGTGATCTCTCTGAATGATGCCGGTGACCGGGGCGAGAGCGACCCCGGGCCGACAGACTACGGGCTCGCTATCAGGCAGCGAGGGCGTAGTCGCGCTGATTGGTATCGGCGCGTAATTGGTTGCCACGACGCTTACGGTGGTCTCTGGCCTGCACCGGCACGCTTCCCCTGCGTCAACTCACGTAGTCGAAACCAAGTCAGCCCCGTCAGGACCGCCGACTTCCGCCGACGGACTCCCCACCCTACCCCGGTGACACGCCGCCCGCCAGGGTGATCCCGCTCTCCCCGGTCAGGCGAGCACCCGGTTCAGCCGAGCACCCCGTTCAGCCGAGCGCGAGCAGGGAGATCGCCACCCCCGCCAGGACGAGTCCGACCATCTGGACCGCGCGCATCCGCTCCCCGCCGTGGGCGATCGCCAGCGCCACGGTGAAGGCGGGGTACAGAGCCGCGATCACACTGACCAGGGAGAGCATCCCCGCCTGCGAGGCGAAGTAGAAGGCACCGTTGGCGACGGCGTCGAACACGGCGATCACCACGCCGATCGCGATGAGACGCCGGGAGAAACGGAATGACTCGCGGGCTGCGACCGCGGCGACCAGCAGCATCACCGTCGCCCCGATCCGCGAGGCCGCGACCGGCCACAGGCCCTGGCCCGGCGGCACCTGCGCCAACAACACGAAGAACGCGGCGAACGCCAGCCCGGAGAAGAGCGTGAGCCCCAGGAGACGACGGGTGAGGCGCCCGTGCAGGGCGGACGAGCCGTCCCGGCTCTCCATGGAGACCAACACGGTCGCCACCAGCGCGAGCGCCATGCCCGCCCCCGCCGCGGGCGCGGGCCGCTCCCCCGCCGCCAGACCGAACGCCAGCGGAACCGCCGCCGCCAGGACCGCCGTGATCGGCGAGATCACACTCATCGGCCCGCGGGAGAGTGCCAGGTAGAACGACCACACCGCGACACCCGAGGCCATCCCGGAGGCCAGGCCCCACCCCAGACCGACCCCGGTCGGCGACCCACCGGCGACCAGGGCAGCGACGCCCACCAGCACGATCGACAGCGGATAGGAGACGCTGACCACGCGCAGCACGCGGGCGCGGCGGGAGGCCACACCGCCGAGGTAGTCGCTGATGCCGTACGCCACCGCCGAAGTCGACGCCAGCGCCACCGGCATCATGCCCGCATGCCCTTGATCTTCCTGCCGAGTTCACGCACGGCCTCACGCTCGGCGGTCCGGCGGGCGATGTCGTGGCGCTTGTCGTGCGCCTGCTTGCCCCGTGCGACGGCCAGCTCGACCTTCACCCGGCCGCCCACGAAGTAGAGCGACAACGGGACGAGGGTGGCGTTGCCGTCGCGCACCTTGCCCACGAGCGAGTCGATCTCGCGGCGGTGCAGCAGGAGCTTCCGGGCACGCTTCGGGGCGTGGTTGGTCCAGCTCCCGTGCGAGTACTCGGGGATGTGGAGTCCGCGGAGCCAGACCTCGCCGTCGTCGACCGTCGCGAACGCGTCGACCAGCGAGGTCTTGCCCTCACGCATGCTCTTGATCTCGGTGCCGACCAACGCGATGCCGGCCTCGTGCGTCTCCAGGATCTGGAAGTCGTGCCGGGCCTTGCGGTTGCTCGCGACGATGCTCCCGTCGGAGCCGAGGGACGACGCGCCCTTCTTCTTGTTCTTCTTGGCCACGTCGCCTCACCTCCTGATTGCCGTGCCCTCGCCGCCGTTCCGCAGCCCCCAGAGTCTAGATGGAGGGCGCGTTCAGTGCCGAACCGTGAGCCTCAGGGTGATCCAGGCGGTGAGCGCGGAGACCACCGCGCCCGCCACGACCAGCCCCGGTGCGAGGAGAAGGATGTCGGGGGTGGTGATCCGCTCGACCAGGTTCGCGCGGTAGGCCTCCGCCAGCACCCTGTCGAGGAAGACGTTCTTGGCCACCAGCAAGCCGCCCACCGCGAGGAGGGCACCCGTCACCGCCGCGATCACCGCCTCGAGGACGAACGGCAATTCCGTGTACCAGCGGCTCGCGCCCACCAGTCGCATGATCCCCAGGGCGGTCCGCCGGGTGAACGCCGCGATCTGGGTCATGTTGGCGATGAGCAGGACGGTGGCCAGCAGCTGGACGACAGCGATCGCGAAGGCCGCGTTGCGGACCCCGTCGAGGACGGAGAAGACCCGTTCGACGAGTTCGCCCTGCCCCTGGACGATCTCGATGCCGTCCACCTCCGCCAGGTCACGCGCCACCGCCTCGGCCCGCGTGGGGTCGGTCAGCGTGAGGGTGAACCGTGAGCCGAGGGCGTCCGGCGAGGTCGACTCCACCAGCACCGGGTCCGTCGAGGAGAACAGGTCGACGAACTCGGCGTAGGTCTCCTCGGGGTTCTTGTACTCCACCGACGCCACGCCCGGCGTCGTCTCGAGCCGCTGGAGGATCCGGCCGCATTCCGCCGCGCAGTCCGGATCCTCCACCGAGATCGACCGGTCCACGTAGACGCGGAACTCGTTGAGATAGTCGTACTTGTCCTGACTCGCGGACGCGGTCATGGCCACGAGCAGGCCCGCCCCCAGCATGCCCAAGGCCACCGCCGTCGTGATGATCATGGCCGCCGTCATGGACAGGTTGCGGCGCAGTCCCTGCCCGACCTCGGAGGCGACGAACCCGGCGGCCATCAGCGGTCCACCCCGTAGGTCCCGCGGGTGTCGTCGCGGACGACCGAGCCGTCGACCAGTTCCACCACGCGGCGCCGCGAGCGGTCCACGATGTGCCTGTCGTGGGTCGCCATGAGCACGGTGGTCCCCGTCCTGTTGATCCGGTCGAGCAGGAGCATGATGTCCTCGCTGGTCTCGGGGTCGAGGTTGCCCGTCGGTTCGTCCGCCAGCAGCAGCACCGGGCGGTTGACGAACGCCCGCGCGATCGCGACCCGCTGCTGTTCCCCACCGGAGAGTTCGTGAGGTCGGCGATCGGCCTTCCCGCCCAGCCCGACCATGTCCAGGGTCTCCGGCACCACCTTGTCGATGGTCCGGCGGGACTTGCCGATCACCTGCAGTGCGAACGCGACGTTCTCCGCGACCGTCTTGTTCTCCAGCAGACGGAAGTCCTGGAACACGCAGCCGAGAGAACGTCGCAGCACGGGCACGTCGGAGCCCTTCATGCGCGTGAGGTCGTGACCGGCGACGGTGAGGGTGCCCGAATCCGGGCGGTCCTCGCGGAGCACGAGCCGCAGGAAGGTGGACTTGCCCGATCCCGACGCACCGATGAGGAACGCGAACTCGCCGTCACCGATCTCCACGCTCACGTCGGACAGCGCCGGACGCGTCGAGGACGGGTACGACTTCGTCACACGGGAAGCAGTGATCACACCAATAGCCTAACGCCACACAGGCCGCAGGCATGCGGGAGCGGTCGAACAACGCGGCGGCGGCCCCGGCGCGGCCACCCGGCGGCGCTACCCTTCGAGGGCGCCGCCGGGCACCGAGGTCTCCCCGGCGCCCGGGGCCTCCTGCTGCAGCTGCGGTTGCGACTGCTGGTCGGGCTGCTGCTGCGGGGACTGTTGTTGCTGTTGTTGCTGCGGGGACTGTTGATCGGCGCCTCCGGGGAGCCCGTCGGCACCCGTCGCGGTAGTGCCGGTAGTGCGTGAGCCCGTTCCCGTGGGGATCGGAGGCGAGCTCGAGGTCGGGGCCGTGGTGTCGGTGGTCTGATCCGTCGGCGTGGACGACGGGTCGACCGGCTCGGCCGGTTCCGAGGTCCCGGTGGACTCCCGCTCGGGCTGCGGCCTGAAGGCGACCACCGGCTCGTCGCGGACGAACAGATACAGCGCGCCCGCCAGGACGAACGCGCCGAGGAGGATCGCGGTCGTCCGAGACATCCTGAAGAACTCGACGAGCAGTGCGACGATCCACGGTCTCGCACGCCGCGAGGGTGCGTCCGGTGGTGGGGTCCCCCCCAACCCGAGCGGATCGGGCCGGTCGAGGATCGGGTCGTCGTCGATCGCGGCGCCCTGCGGGGACGTCTCGTCGGGCCGGACCGTGTCATCATCCCTGTGCCGGGCCATCAGACGCTCCCCTCTCCGGTCTGCGGTCGCAGCATCCCGGCGCGGATGGCGGCCAGCGCCTCCGGCTCCAGGACGATCCCCTCCTGGCGGAAGCGGCGGAGGATGACGGCACGCATCCGACGGCCCACCTCCCACTGCATTCCCGGCTTGGTCCGGGCGAGCAGTCGGATGACGGTCTGCTCGAGCCTGATCGACTGCACACCCATGACCGACGGCTCGTCGAGCACGTACTCGCCCACACGATCGTCGTGGACGATGTCGCGACAGACCTCCGCGAGCACCTCGTGCGCCTTGTCCATGTCGGCATTGTTGGGCACGGGGACGTCGATGATCGCACGAGCCCAGTCCTGGGACTGATTGATCGCGGTGACGATCTGACCGTTGGGGACGATGACCGCCTCGCCGTCCAGGGTGCGCAGCCGGGTGACCCGGAGCGTGACGTCCTCGATCGTCCCGGCGGCGACGCCGGTCGCGGTGGTGAGTTCGACGATGTCACCGTAACCGTACTGACGTTCGGCCAGCACGAAGAAGCCAGCGAGGAAGTCCTGGACGATCTTCTGCGCGCCGAAACCCAGCGCGGCGCCGAGGACGGTGGCCGGCGCCACCAGCGTGACGAGGTTCACGCCGAACCTCAGCAGGATCTGGATGCCGAACAGGATGTACAGCATTCCCACCGCTACGTAGGAGACGACCTGGACGAGGGAGTGGAGGTGCTTGGACTCCTCCGACCACAACTCCTTGTCGGCGTTCCTCGCGTCGATCCGGCCGGTCCACATCCGGGCGATCTTGCCGATCGCCCGGGTCATCAGGGCGGCTCCCAGGACGAGGAGGACGACCTCCAGGCCGTCGTTGCTGAGCCAGTTCAGGACTCCGCTGAAGTCTGTCCGGAAGGCCACTAGGCGTCCGCCCCCTCCCGCATGCGCCATCGGATACCGGCCTCGATGAACCCGTCGATGTCACCGTCGAGGACCGAGGACGGGTTGTTCACCTCGTACTCGGTGCGCAGGTCCTTGACCATCTGGTACGGGTGCAGAACGTAGGACCGCATCTGGTTGCCCCAGGAGGCGTTGCCACCCGCACCGAGCGCGTCCATGGCGGCCCGCTCCTCCTGGCGCTTGCGCTCGAGCAGTTTGGCCTGCAGCACTTTCATGGCGGCGACCTTGTTCTGCAGCTGCGACTTCTCGTTCTGACAGGTCACGACGATCCCGGTCGGGACGTGGGTGAGGCGGACGGCCGAGTCGGTGGTGTTGACGGACTGGCCACCGGGACCCGAGGAGCGGTAGACGTCCACCCGGACCTCGTTCTCCGGCACCTCGATGGAGTCGACGGTCTCCACGACCGGCAGCACCTCGACCTCGGCGAAGGAGGTCTGGCGGCGGCCCTGGTTGTCGAACGGGGAGATCCGCACCAGCCGGTGCGCTCCCTGCTCCACGGACAGCGTCCCGTACATGTAGGGGTCCTTGACCACGAAGGTGGCGGACTTGATCCCCGCCTCCTCAGCGTACGAGGTGTCGTACACCTCGACCTTGTGGCCGGCCTTCTCGGCCCACCGGATGTACATGCGCATGAGCATCTCTGCGAAGTCCGCGGCGTCCACGCCACCGGCACCGGCACGGATGTTGACCACGGCGTCACGCTGGTCGTACTCACCGCTGAGCATCGTCTTGACCTCCATGGCCTCGACGTCCTCACGCAGGCTGGCGCGTTCGGAGTCCGCCTCCTCGACGGCGCCGTCGCCCTCCTCCTCCGCCAGCTCGTACATCAGGGGCAGGTCCTCGATCCGCTGCCGCAGATCCCGGCAGCGGCGCAGGTCGGCCTGGATGTAGGACAGCTCGCTGGTGACCTTCTGCGCCCGGTCCTGGTCGTTCCACAGGTCCGGGTCGGCGGCCATCTGCTCGAGCTCGTCGACGCGTCGGGCCAGCTCCTCGATGTCGAGGACCTTCTCGACCGTGGTCAGGGTCGCGTCGAGGGCAGCGATGTCGGCAGAAACGTCAGGGTGCACGTTATCCGACTCTACGCGGCCCGGGCGCCTTCCAGCGTTTGCCCACCCGCCCCTTCCGCGTGGCCTGCCGCGCCTCCGATCGTCACCCCCGCCGGTAGCGTCGGATGCCTCGGACCCGCTACCGCTCGTGGTCAGTGAGCCGCTACGACCAAGTGGAGGAAGTGAACGTCCATGGACACCCGACAACCGGGCCCCCTGCACGACGAGTCCACCGGGGGGATGACCGACGCCGATCTGGCCGCCCGCCTCGTCGTCGACGCCGGAAACCTCGCGCGGCGACTGCGCGAGCACGGGCTCGACGTCCGGCGCAAGACTTCCGTCTCCGACGTGGTCACCGAGGCCGACGATGCGGCCGAGCGGCACATCACCGCACTCCTGGCCGCCCACCGTCCGTCCGACGGCGTCCTGGGCGAGGAGGGCTCCCTCGTCGCGGGCGACGGCGAACGACGGTGGGTCGTGGACCCGGTGGACGGCACCTACAACTTCGTCTCCGGCTCCGACTACTGGTGCTCGGCCGTCGCGGTCACCGGTGAGGAAGACTATCTGCTCGGCGCGGTCCACCGACCGGTCACCGGGGAGACCTTCGTCGGCGGTTCGGACGTGCCGACGCGCCGCAACGGGGTACCCGTCGCGCGCCTGGCCCCCGGTGACCTGGCCGCCGGCAGCCTCGCCACCTACCTGCACCCGCCGTTCTTCGACGATCCCCAACTCGCCGAGCCTTTCCACCGCGTGAGCCGTGGCGCGGCGACCATCCGGATGCTCGGGTCCGGTTCCGTGGACCTGGCCTCCGTCGCGTGTGGGATCCACACGGTGTGGTGTCAGCACTCCTGCCCCGAGTGGGACTGGCTACCCGGCCGCGCACTCGTCGAGGGGGCGGGCGGGGTGTGCGCGACCGTCGAGGTGGGCGGCTACGACTGGTTCGTGGCCGGCCGCCCGGGTGCGGTCGAGCAGACGGTCGACCTCCTGCGCGGCTGACACCCGTCCGACCCACCGGCGGGACGGACGGGTTCGAGGAAAGAGTGGCGCACGGAACTTACTCCGAAGTAAGGTGTCAGGGACAGCACCGTCCACCGTCCGTCACGAGAACAGCTGGTGATGATGAGCAAGAACCCCACAGCCCCGTCCACGACCGGACGCGCGGAGACCTCGACACCGGGTAAGAACCCCGCGCGCATCGACGCCATCGGCGCCGCCATGCGCGCGCTGACCACCATTACCGGGTCGGAGTTCGCCGAGCGCTTCGGCCTGCGGCAAAAGGTCGACCGGGTCACCTACGAGGCCACCAAGACCGGTTTCAAGACCCTCGGTGCAGCGACCAAGTCGTTCAAGAAGGTCTCCGGCGGCGGCGCACCCAAGCGTCTTCCCGACTCCGAGGCCCGGCCCGACCTGTTCGACCTCACGCTGGACGAGGACCAGCAGATGATCTCGCAGACCGTGCGAGAGTTCGCCGCCGAGGTCATCCGGCCGGCCGCGCACGACGCCGACGCCGCCGCCGAGGCACCCGCGTCGCTGCTCGAGCGCTCGGCCGAGATCGGCGCCACCATGCTCAACGTGCCCGAGGAGTTCGAGGGCATCGCGTCCGAGCGCGGTGTGGTGACCAACTCGCTGGTCGCCGAGGCCCTGGCCTACGGCGACATGGGCCTGGCCCTGCCGATCCTGGCCCCCTCCGGCGTGGCCACCACCCTGACGCAGTTCGGCTCGGACACCCAGCAGAAGTCATACCTCCCGGCGTTCGCCTCCGAGCAGGTCCCCGCCGCCGCCGTCGTGGTGGCCGAGCCGCAGCCACTCTTCGACCCGTTCAATCTCAAGACCACCGCCACCCGCACCGTCGGCGGGTTCACGCTCAGCGGCGTCAAGTCGATGGTGCCCACGGCCGGCAGCGCGGAACTCTTCGTCGTCGCCGCCTCCCTCGACGGCGCGCCGACCTTCTTCGTCGTGGAATCCGACACCGACGGACTCGTGGTGGAGGCCGACCCGTCCATGGGCCTGCGCGCCGCCGGCCTCGGCCGACTCGTCCTCACCGACGTCTCCCTTCCCGCCGACGCCATCCTCGGTGGCGCTGACGTCTCGCCGGAGGACCGGTCCTCGGCCTACGCCGACGTCATCCGCCTGTCGCGTCTGGGCTGGGCCTCCCTCGCCGTGGGCACCTCCCACGCCGTCCTGGACTACGTGACCCCGTACGTCAAGGAGCGTCACGCCTTCGGCGAGCCCATCGCCCACCGGCAGGCGGTCGCGTTCGCCGTGGCCGACATGGCCACCGAACTCGACGGCATGCGCCTGGTCACCTGGCGCGGCGCCGCCCGCGCCGAACAGGGACTGTCCTTCGCCCGCGAGGCCGCGCTGGCCCGCAAGATCGCCGCGGACAAAGGTATGAAGATCGGCCTCGACGGTGTCCAGCTGCTCGGTGGCCACGGGTTCACCAAGGAACACCCGGTCGAGCGGTGGTATCGCGACCTGCGCGCCGTGGGAGTGGCCGAGGGCGTGGTGGTCCTGTGACGTCCGCCCGCTCCGCCACACTCCCGAACCGGACCAAGGACCTGAAGCGATGATCAATCTCGAAATCCCCAAGAAGCTGCAGGCGGGTGCAAACCAGGCCCGCCAGGTGGCCATGCAGATCTTCCGACCCATCTCCCGCAAGTACGACCTCGCCGAGCATGAGTACCCCGTCGAGCTGGACACCCTCAAGGCCATGATGGAGGCCATGGAGGACGCCGGTCAGGCGGCCTCCGGCGCCACCATGGGATCAGGTCGCGCACCCCGGCGCGAGGGCGTGTCCAACGGCGGCAATATGAAGTCGCTGCTCAATGCCATCGAGACCTGCTGGGGCGACGCGGGATTGACCTTGTCCGTCCCCGGCCAGGGGTTGGGTAACTCCGCCATCGCCGCCGTGGCGAGCGACGAGCAGATGCAGAAGTTCGGCCGGGTGTGGGCCTCGATGGCCATCACCGAGCCCGAATTCGGCTCCGACTCGGCCGCCGTCTCGGCCACCGCGCGGTTGGACGGCGACGAGTACGTCATCAACGGCACCAAGATCTTCGTGACCTCGGGCCAGCGCGCGGATCACATCGTGGTGTGGGCGACCCTGGACAAGAGCAAGGGCCGCGCCGCGATCAAGTCCTTCGTCGTGCCCCGGGACCATCCCGGCGTCTCCGTCGACCGGCTGGAGCACAAGCTCGGCATCCGGGCCTCGGACACGGCGCAGATCAGCTTCACCGACTGCCGGGTCCCCAAAGAGAATCTTCTGGGCGATCCGGAGGTCCGCGTGGACAAGGGCTTCGCTGGTGCCATGCAGACTTTCGACAACACCCGGCCGCTGGTCGCCGGCATGGCCGTGGGCGTCGCCCGGGCCGCGCTCGAGGAGATCCGCACCCTCCTCGAGGAGGCCGGCATGGAGATCGACTACGACCGTCCGGCCACCAGCCAGCCGGCCGCCGTCGCCAAGTACCTCGACCTCGAAGCCGACTGGGAGGCTTCCTACCTGCTCACGCTCCGCGCGGCGTGGATGGCCGACAACAAGATGCCCAACACCAAGGAGGCGTCGATGTGCAAGGCCAAGGCCGGGCGCACGGGTTCCGCCGTGACCCTGGGCGCGGTCGAGCTGGCCGGCAGCTACGGCTACTCCGAGCGCAGCTTCCTGGAGAAGTGGTCGCGCGACTCCAAGATCCTCGACATCTTCGAGGGCACCCAGCAGATCCAGCAGCTGGTGATCGCGCGCCGGATCCTGGACCTGTCCAGCTCCGAGCTCAAGTGAGCTGACCCCGGCGCGATCACCGCACTGAGCGGCGCCCCCGCGGACATTTGTCCGCGGGGGCGCCGCCCGTTTCGGCCGGCTCACTCCAGCCGACTGATCGGCGTCCACGACATGATGGTTCCGCACTGTCGGCAGATGTGGACACGGTGACCGTGGTCGAGACTGCCGCTGCGACCGGCATCCCAGCCGACGAGGACCCGGTCGGGCCCGAGTTCATGCCCGTACGGGCAGTGGGTGGGCGCGTCCTCGGTCCAGAGCATGGAGCGGACGGTAGCGACGGGGTCGGACACAGACGAGGGCCCGGTACCGACCGCGTCGGTACCGGGCCCTCGTCCGCCTCTCGCCCACGGGGCGGGGTGCCGGGCGGTCAGGCCATCCGGAAGCCGCTCCCCGGCCAGTCGCGCGCGGTGGCGTCGGCGACGATCGCGTCGAACGAGTACGCCACCGCCGGCAGGAAGAACGGAGTCTGCGCCGGGTGGATACACGAGGGCAGGATGGGGCCGATGCTGCCGGCCGATCCCGCGTCCGGCGGCATGTGCCCGCCGGAGAGGAGCCCGACGAGACGCCCCTCGCGGATCACGGGGCCACCGGAGTCGCCGTAACCGGCACAGGTGTGGGTCCAGAACCGGTCGCCCTCGCGCTGCCACGTGATGCCACAGGTGTGTCCGGTGGTCAGCCCGTCCTTGCAGACGACGTCACCGAACTGCGGCGCGGGTCCGCGGCCCACGATGCCCGCCTGTCGGACGGGGACGGCGACGCCCGGGTCCAGACGGATCACGGAGTAGTCGAGGATCTCGTTGCGGGTGGCGATGGTGCCGATCACGCCGGCACCCGGGTCGTCGCGGAGGATCACCGGGGCGTCGATCCGCTCACTGCAATGGGCGGCGGTGAACGCGACTGGCGCTCCGGAGTCGTCGTACCCGGCGGCGGTAATGGTGCATCCGGCCACTCCCCCGACCAGAACAGGGGTCGCACCCCCGACGGGCACGGCGGCTTGGGCAGCTGCGGGCGCCATCAACGTGGCGGCACCGGCCATCACGGCCGTCGCGGCGAGCTTCGCCACACGGGTGAGCCTCATGAATGTGTCCTTCCCACCCCGGGCGGACTGCCCGGGTATACGCCCTCGACAGCGTAGCGGCGATCAGCCGCCGGTGCACCACGCGCGGGCCGGCTGGAGCCCCACCACCCGTGCGGCGCTGGCCCCGACACGTCGGATCCCGGCCGATCCCCCGGTCAGCGGCCTTCGACGATGATGCGGATGGAGGGCCGCTCGTCGGGGTCTCCGCCGATCTGTGCCCAGATCCCCGCGACGACGGGCTCGAGGAACAGCTCGCCCACCTGACCCATGAGCGTGCGGACCACCTGGACCTTGTCCGAGGCCCGCGTCGAGGCGTGGCCACCGCGCCGCAGACTGTCGACCTCCCTGGTGGTGAGCTCGACGATCGCCTCGAGAAGCGGGACACCCCGGCCGTCGGGTTCGAGGAGGGCCCGGTTGATGTACTTCACCAACATCGGGTTGCGCTCGAGCATCTCCCGCACCGCGGCGTCGCGGGCCGCCACGACCTCCGCTGCTGATCCGGAGTGCTCGACCGTCGCCAGTGCGGCGACCACCTGCTCCACCACGAGCTCGTCGACAGCGCGGCGCAACCCCTCCTTGGTGCCGAAGTGGTGCTGGATCAACCCGATGGTGACCCCCACCCGGGCGGCGACCCGTCGCATCGAGACCCGGTCCTCGCCGTGATCGGAGTAGAGCTCCAGCGCCGCGTAGCGGATTCGCGCGCGGGCGGTGAGGTCACCGTCAGCAGAGCGCGGGACACCGTCCCCCGACCCGGGTTCCGTTGCGCTCACTCGCCCCACCTCGTCTCGCCGCGACGTGCGACGCCCGAGGGCGCCGCCGGAAGGTCGACCATACACATGCATGTCAGACAATGCAGTTGTATGGTGGGGATCGTCATGGCCGTCAACCGGCCCCGTCCCATCGCTGGAGTCCCCCGTGCTAGAGACCGCCCCCTTCCGATCCCCGTGGATGACCGACGATCTGGATGCACTGCGCGCCCACACGCGTGCGTTCCTGGAGAAGGAGACCGTGCCGCACCTCGAGCGCTGGGCCGAGCAGGGCGCCGTCGACCGTGAGTTCTGGAACAAGGCCGGCGACGCGGGCCTGCTGTGCATCTCCATCCCGGAGGAGTACGGCGGGGGCGGCGGCACGTTCGCCCACGAGGCCGTGATCGCCGAGGAGCAGACCCGCGCCCTCGACGACGGCTGGGGCAATTCGGTGCACAGCACGATCGTGGCCCACTACATCGTCCAGTACGGCACCGAGGAGCAGAAGCAGCGGTGGTTGCCGAAGCTCGCGACCGGCGAGATGGTCGGCGCCATCGCGATGACCGAGCCGGGCGCCGGGTCCGACCTGCAGGCGCTGCGCACCTCGGCGGTGCGCGACGGTGACGACTTCGTGGTCAACGGTGCCAAGACCTTCATCTCCAACGGTATGCACTGCGACCTGCTCGTCATCGTCACCCGCACGGGTGGCGAGGGCGCGCAGGGCCTGTCCCTGCTGGTCGCGGAGACCACCGACCTGCCCGGCTTCGACCGGGGCCGCAAGCTCGACAAGATCGGCCTGAAGTACCAGGACACGATGGAGTTGTTCTTCGACGACATGCGGGTGCCCGCCGGGAACATCCTGGGCGGCGAGGAGGGCGTGGGCCAGGGGTTCATCCAGCTCATGCAGCAGCTCCCGCAGGAGCGCCTCATCATCGCGGTGACGGCGGTCGCGGCGGCCGAGACCGCCGTGACGCTGGCGACGGATTACGCCAAGGAGCGCGAGGCGTTCGGCAAGCCAATCCTCAAGTTCCAGAACCTGCGTTTCGAGCTGGCCGAGTGCAAGACCGAGGCGCTCGCCTCGCGCACCCTGCTGGATCACTGCATCGGCCTGCATCTCAAGGGTGAACTGGACCCGTCGACGGCGTCGATGGCCAAGTACTACTGCACCGACAAGCAGTGCGAGATCATCGACCGCTGCCTCCAGGTTTTCGGTGGCTACGGCTTCATGACGGAGTACCCGATCGCCCGCATGTACGCCTCGGCCCGCGTGCAGAAGATCTACGGTGGCACCAACGAGATCATGAAGGAGCTCATCTCGCGGACCCTCTAGAGTTCGTCGGCGACAACTAAAGCTCGGCGACGATCGCCCGGACGGCGTCACGGCCCGCCCGGTTGGCCCCCACGGTCGACTGGGACGGGCCGTAGCCGATGAGGAACAGCCTCGGCTCGTCGAGGGCCCGGCCCTCCGCCACCCGGATGCCTCCCTCGGGGGTGCGCAGGCCCAGGGGCGCGAGGTGGGCGACCGCGGGTCGGAACCCGGTCGCCCAGAGGATGACGTCCGCGCGTTCGAGTCGACCGTCGGGCATCCGCACCCCGTCGGGTTCGATGCGGGTGAACATGGGGTGG
The DNA here is from genome assembly GCF_014144855.1 of Dietzia maris. Taxonomy (GTDB): domain Bacteria; phylum Actinomycetota; class Actinomycetes; order Mycobacteriales; family Mycobacteriaceae; genus Dietzia; species Dietzia kunjamensis. The sequence continues at coordinate 17,136 of NZ_JAALDN010000221.1, forward strand.
CGGACCAGGACACCGCGCTCGTCGGCGCGCTCGATCCACGGGGCGCGGTACATCCCGGTGACGCGGATGATGCTCTGCGGGGGAAGTCCCTGCGCGGTGCGCTCGGCGACCCGGTCGATCGCCGCGGAGAAGTTCTCCGGGGCGGGGTCCGTCTCCCACTCGATCTCCCGCCTGGTCACCCAGAGGGTGTCGGCGACGCGCGAGATCTCCTCGAGCAGCTGGGTGGCGGAGATGCCGGCGCCGACGATCACGACGCGCTGTCCGGCGAACTCCTCGGCCTCGACGTAGTCGTGGACGTGGAGCTGTCGGCCGCGGAACGTCTCCTGGCCGGGGTAGTACGGCCAGAACGGTCGGGTCCAGGTGCCGGTGGCGTTGATGACGTAGCGCGCCGCCCAGGCCTCAGGGCGGGTGTCACCGCCTGGATCGGTGACGACGACGAGGTGGTCGGACTCCGGCCCGTCCCGCCCGGGCGTGGGTCTGCGGACCGAGCGCACGCGGACCGGCCGCCGGACGTCGAGCCCGAATCGGTTCTCGTAGTCGGCGAAGTAGGGCGGCAGGACGTCCCGACTCGGGGCGGTGCGGTCGACATCGGGGACGGGTCGGCCCGGCAGCTCGAAGATGCCGTTGACCGTGCTCATGGTGAGGGATTCCCAGCGGTGCCGCCAGGCCCCGCCGGGGGCGTCCTCGGCGTCGAGCATGACGAAGTTGCGCTCCCCCGCCTCGGCACGGCCGACCGGCGCGAACCCCCGCCGCCTGAGGTGGTAGCCGGCCGACAGTCCGGCCTGGCCGGCGCCGATCACCACCACGTCGACCGGACGGGTGGGGCTCTCCTGATCGGGCGTCACGCCACCATGGTGGGCCATGCGGCTCCGGCGAGGACGGGCGGGCGGGCGCGGGATCGTCGCAGGCGCCGGGGTCAGGACCCGTCGGGTAACGAGGCGAAGTCCGGCGTGCGCCCTTCGGCGAATGCCGCCAGCGCCTCCGCGTTCGCCGGCCCACCCATGAGGTCGGCGAATGCCCGGTTCTCCCGTTCGCGGCCGTCTGCGATCTGGCGCGTCAGTGGTTCGGTCATCGTCCGCTTGACCGCCCGCAGACTCGAGATCGGGAGCCGCGCCAACCGTGCGGCGTGCTCGCCGGCGACCTGCTGGAGTTCAGCGGGGGCGCACAGCCGCCAGACCAGTCCCATCTCGTGGGCCTCGCGGGCCGTGATCCACTCCGAGGACAGCAGGGCCCACGCGGCGTTCTGCCGACCCACCAGCCTGGGCAGCAGGTAGCTCGACGCCGCCTCGGGCGCCACTCCCAGGCGGGTGAACGGGCACTTGAGCCGGGCGTCGTCGGCCATGAACACCAGGTCGGCGAACCCGATGATCGTCATGCCGATACCCAGTCCGAGCCCGTTGATCGCCAGGACGAGCGGCTTGTCGAACCCGGTGAGCGCGTCCACGAGACCCAGGAATCCGTGCTCGCCGGGGACGAAATCGGGGTTGGTGATCCGCTCACCCATCTCCAGCAGGTCGGTGCCCGCGCTGAACGCCCGGCCCTCACCGGTGAGCAGGACCACCGCGACCGTGGGGTCCGCCGCGGCGGCGTGCAACGCCTCGGTGACCGCGTCGTACAGCGCCTCGTTGAAGGCGTTGAGGGCATCGGGGCGCGCCAGGGTCAGGGTGCGGACCCGATCTGTGTCCCGTACCGACAGGCCCGTCGTCCTCTCGTCCCCCGCCACGGTCAGCTCTGCTCCAGGTAGACGGACTTGAGCTCGGTGTACTGGGCCAGCCCCTCGGGGCCGAACTCGCGCCCCACCCCGGATGCCTTGAAGCCGCCGAACGGGGCGGAGAAATCCATCGTGTAGGTGTTCACGCCGTAGGTGCCGGTCCGGACCCGTCGCGCGACGCCCAGCCCTGCCTCCCGGTCGGCGGTCCACACGGTGCCCGCCAGTCCGTACTCGGAGTCGTTGGCGATCCGGACGGCGTCGTCGACGTCGTCGTAGGCGATCACGGAGATGACGGGGCCGAAGATCTCCTCCTGCGCGATGCGCATCGAGTTGTCGACGCCACCGAAGACCGTGGGTCGTACGTACCAGCCGGTGTCCAGGCCGTCGGGGCGGTCGGAGCCCCCGGCGAGCAGCGTCGCACCCTCCTGCTGCCCGATCTCGATGTAGGAGTTCACCCGCTCCTGCTGGCGACGGGCGACCATCGGCCCGATCTCCGTGGCCGGGTCGAGCGGGTCCCCCACCACCATCGACCCGATGCCGTCGGCCAGCGCCTGTGCCACCTCGTCGTGGCGGTCGCGACTCACCAGCACTCTGGTCTGTGCCACGCACGCCTGGCCGGAGTTCATCACGCCGACGAACTTGAGCCCCTCGACCACGGTCGTCAGGTCCGCGTCGTCGAGCACGATCGCCGCGGACTTGCCGCCCAGCTCGAGGGAGCAGCGCTTGAGCTGCTCGCCGCAGATCGCGCCGATTTTCCGGCCCGCCGCGGTGGATCCGGTGAACGCCACCTTGTCGATCGCGGGGTGCCGCACCAGGTGCTCGCCCACCTCGCGGCCGCCGGCGACGATGCTCGCGACGCCCTCGGGCACGCCCGCCTCGATGAGCAGTTCGCCCAGCAGGTAGGTGTCCAGCGGCGTCTCCGGCGCCGGCTTGACCACGATCGTGCACCCCGTCAGTAGGGCCGGGATCAGCTTGGACAGGACCGTGAACTGGGGGACGTTCCACGGCGGGATCGCCGCGACCACGCCCACGGGCTCGTGTCGCACCAGCACCTCCCCGCCGAGGACGCCGGGGCGGGTCTCCTCCCACGGGAATTCACGCGCGATGGTGAGGAAGGCCTCGATCTGCATCCACGGGGCGGGCGCCTGGGCGAGCTTGCTGAACGAGATCGGGGAACCCATCTCCGTGGAGATGACGGTCGCCATGTCATCGAGCTTCGCCGCGTACAGGGCGGACAGCCTGGCGACGACCTCGATCCGCTCGTCGGGGCTCATACGGGGCCACGGGCCGTGGTCGAAGGCCTCGCGCGCGGCGGCCACCGCGGCGTCCATGTCCGCCACCGAGCCCTCGGGCACGCGGGCGACGACCTCCTCGGTGTGCGGGCTGATCACCTCGATGACGTCATCGGTGGCGGGGGAACGCCACTGGGTGCCGATCAACAGGGCATCGCGGTCGAGTGAGGTGGTCATGTGGCTCTCCTGCCGTCACGGGGCGTCGTCGTGGCCGCATCGGACATGCGAACAGACACCTGTCCACCATACGAGGACCGAACCACTGTGTGGGCCGGAACACACGGACAGGCGCGACGATCGCTCCGGAGGCATCTACGACGTCCGCACTCCCGACCACGGCGTCGGCATACTCGAGCGAGACAACTCCAGAAATAAACTCAGGCCCGGCTCCCTTTCGGGAACCGGGCCTGGTGCGTGGTAGCGGGGACAGGATTTGAACCTGCGACCTCTGGGTTATGAGCCCAGCGAGCTACCGAGCTGCTCCACCCCGCGTCGTTTGCGTCTATGACACTACGTGCCATTCACCGGACATTGCAAATCGGTGGACGCTCGACGACTAGAAGATGACGTAACTCACACCCCCGCACCCATCGCCCCAGGTCACGTCAGTTCCCCAGGCCCTGATAAGCGTCGACGGCGGCCTGCAGGTCCTCGAGCGCCTGCCCCAGATCGGAGAGGTCTCCCCCGCTCTGGGCCGAGCGGACCGCGTTCAGCGCCGAGTTGAGCTCGCGCACGGCGGCCGCCCGCTCGGAGTCGTCAGCGCCTCCCCCAGTGGCCGGCGACGACGGTCGCGGGGCGGCGCCCTCGGCGGGCCGCGCGGCGCCTTCCTCTGCCTCGGCCTCCGCCTCCCCGCTCTCGTCGATCCGCACGACGTCCGGGTCTGCCTCGATCCCGACCTGTCGCAGCGCCTCGTACAGCGTGGGCGCGTAACCCACCGCCCGGTCGTACGAGACCATCACGCGCAGAAGCCTCGGGAAGGCGGAGTCCTGGTCCTTGCGCTGGGTGTAGATCGGCTCCACGTAGAGCACCGAGTCGTCCGCCAACGGCAGCGCCAGGAGGTTGCCCTCAGTGATCTCGGCGGTCTCACCCCACAGTCGCCGGTCCTCGGCGATCGCCGGCGAGGCGATCATGATGTCCTGCGCCTGGTTGGGCCCCTGCGACAGCGGCTCTGTCGGCCTCTGGACCCGCACCGTGATCTGCCCATAGGTCTCGGGGTCCGAGCTCGCCGTCATGTGCGCGGCGAGGAACTCACGCTCATAGCCGCGGAACGCCGAGATGAGCTGGAACGACGGCTCGTCGGACTCCGGGTCGGTCGGATCGGAGGCCACCACGTAGTACGGCGGCTGGGCCGGCCCGTCACGGTCGACGGTCTGGGCGCCGGCGGGACCACCGGCGGGGCTGCCGGCCGGACCACCGGCGGGCCCGCCCACGGGCGGACCCTGCGGGTTCTGGATCGACGAGGTCACCGTGGGATCGGACGGCACCGACCAGAAGGCGTCATTGGTGAAGAACTGACCCGGGTCGTCGACCTGGTACTTGGCCAGCAGCTCACGCTGCACCTTGAACAGGTCCTCCGGGTAGCGCAGGTGCTCCTCCAACTCCTCGGAGATCGCCTCGCGTGGCTGGACGATGTCCGGCAGTGCCTTCATCCACGTCTGCAGCACGGGGTCCGACTCGTCGAACGCGTACAGGTCGACGGTGCCGTCGTACGCGTCGACGGTCGCCTTGACCGAGTTGCGGATGTAGGAGACCTCCTCGTCCGGCAGGACCCGGCCGTTCGCGTCGTTGAGCGAGTCCGAGGTCATGGCCTCCAGCGAGCTGAGCTCGGCGTACGGGTAGGTCTTGAGCGTCGTGTACCCGTCGACGATCCACTTGATACGGCCGTCGATCACCGCCGGATAGGTGTTGGTGTCCGTGGTCAGCCACGGGGCCACCTTCTGCACCCGGTCCCGCGGGTCGCGGTCGTAGATGATCTTCGAGTCGTCCCCGAGAATGCTGGACAACAGGATGTTGCGCTCGGCGAACTTGAGCGAGTAGGCGATCCGGTTGACCCAGCCACCGACGGGGACACCGCCCTCGCCGGTGTAGGTGTACTGCTCGGTGTCGGTGTCGTACTCACGGGGCCCGTCGCCGTTGTCCCCCACGATGGCGTAGTCGGGGTCCGCCTGCGCGATGAGCGGACCGAAGTAGGTCCGCGGCTGGGTCACCGGGATCATCATCTCCTGACCACTGGAGATCGCCTCGAGGTCGGAGACCTGGAAATTCGGCAGGCCGCCGCGGTCCGAGCCGGCGTCGTCGGCGATCTCGTTGACCCGGTTGGCCGGTGCGGCCACGAACCCGTTGCCGTGCGTGTACACCGTGTGGCGGTTGATCCAGTCCCGCTGGTTGGCCTGCAGGGACTCGGGGTTGAGCTCACGCGCGGCCACGAGGAAGTCCCGCATCTCGCCGTCGATCGTGTAGCGGTCGATGCCCAGCGTCTCGGGGAAACCGTAGAAGTTGCGCAACTGGTGTAGCTGGGTGAACGTCGGCGCCAGGACGCTCGGGTCGAGCACGCGGACGTTGGACAGTGTCGTGAGATCCGAGGCCGCCTCGCGGGGGTTCGGATCGGCCGCCCCCCAGTTGTCGATGTAGGTGACCCGCTCCTCACCGATGTCGTACGCGGCGCGTGTCGCGTCGATGTTCCGCGCGATGTACTCCCGTTCCTTCTCGGCACGGTTGGGCTTCACCGAGAACTGCTCGACGGCCAGCGGCCACGCCGACCCCACCACGAGCGCGGAGAACAGCAACAGGACGGTGGCCAGCGCGGGGATCCGCAGATCCCTGATCACGATGGCGGAGAAGAACGCGGCCGCGCACACCAGCGCCACCGAGAACATGAAGATCTTCGCCGGCATCAGGGCGTTGACGTCGGTGTAGCTGGCGCCGGTGAACGTGCTGTTCTCGCTGAACAACAGCTCGTAGCGATCCAGCCAGTACGCGGCGGCCTTGGCCAGCACGAACAGCCCGGCGAGGGTCACCAGCTGGATCCGGGCGGCGCGGGTGAGGGCGCCCTCGCGGGCGCCGGGACGCAGTCCGCCGAAGAGGTAGTGGGTGAACAGGTTGGCCAGGAAGGCCAGCACGACGGCCACCATGAGCCAGGTGACGATCGCGCGCCACATCGGGAGCTCGAAGGCGTAGAAGGAGATGTCCAGACCGAACTGGGGGTCGGTCTCACCGAACGGCGTCGAGTTGAAGAACGCCAGCACGGTCTGCCACCCGGTCTGCGCGACCGACCCGGCCAGGATCGCCAGGACGACCGGGATCCAGAGCACGGTCCTGCCGGGCGAGGCCCCCATGGCCGCCCGGTAGCGGGACAGCGCGTCCGGCATGCCCGCCTGCGCCAGGAACACCGGGCGATACCGGTAGGCCAGCAGAATGCCGGCGCCCACCGCCAGGCCGACCAGGAGGGCGACCGCCACGAAAAGACCGAGCCGCGCCAGCAACTCGGTCCGGAACACGCTGGTGGCATCGACACTGCCGAACCACAGCCAGTCCGTGTACGCGGTGTTCAGTCTGGGCAGGACCTGGATGAGGAGGATGAGGACGACGACGGCGACGGCGACGGCCCGACCGCGACGAGAGATCGCGATCGGCCGACCGGGGGAATTGCCGGGTGGGCGGACGGACACCTGGAAAGCTCCTGCACTGCTGGGGCGGACATGCTCGTGACCCCCACCTTACGGAAAAGCCGTGCCTCAGCCGCAGGTCGGTGGCTGGCCCCCGGAGGCCGCCGTCTCCAGCGCCTCCAGCGCGCCCTCCAGCGTCTCCACCTCGATCAGCCGGACGCCCTCCGGCGGGCCCTGCACAGCCTCCGCACAGTTGGCCGCGGGGACCAGGAACTCGCTCACCCCCGCGTCGTGGGCCGCCCGGATCTTGTGCCGGATACCGCCGATGGGCCCCACCGTCCCGTCGGGACGGATGGTGCCCGACCCCGCCACCCGCGTCCCCCCGGTCGCCTCACCCGGCGACAGCTTGTCGACGATCGCGACGGCCAGCACCAGGCCCGCCGAGGGGCCGCCCACCGCGGGGTCCACCGTGATGTCGACGTCGGTGCCGTCCGCCGGGGTGTCGCCGACCAGGATGCCCAGTCGGCCCTGTTCGGGATCGCCGTCCGGTCCGGCGGACTGCAACGTCGCCGTCGTCGTCTCCTCACGCCCGTCACGGCTGAACCCGATGCGGACCTCGTCACCCGCGCGGCGCTCACCGACCCGCTCCACCACGGCCGTGGCGTCGTCGACGGATTCCCCGTCGATGGAGGTCAACACGTCGCCCGGGCGCAGGCGCCCGGCGGCGGCACCGTCCGGCTCCACCCCCTCGACGCGCGGCTGCATGGGGATCCCCAGGAACCGGTAGGCGGCGGCCTCGGCGGAGTTCTCCGAACCGACCATCTCCGCGGCGTTGGACTCGCGCACCTCGTCGCGTGAACGGTCCGGAGGGAACACCTGGTCGCGCGGTACCACCACCTGCGCCGGATCCAACCAGAACCGCATCGCGTCGAGCAGCGTCAGCCGGTCGCGGACCGCCACCGTCGTCATGAACAGGGACCCGGCGGTCTCGTCCGCCTCCCTGCCCGCCACGTCGACCACCGGAACCCGCTCCGTGTCGCCGTCCTCCGTCTCCACTTCGGCCGTGCCGAAGGTGTCGTAGGTGGGTCCGGGCCCCATCGACACCAGGGGGACGGTGGCCGACGTCGCCAGGACGAGCAGCAGCACCGCCGGTACCAGCGCGGCGAGAACGGTGAATAGGCGACGACTCACGGGGCAAGGGTAGACCGCACCCGCTGCCGGCCGCGTCGCGGCCGGACCCCCCACCCCCTGCACGCTGTACCGTTGTGGCATGAACCAGCCCTTCGGTTTCTCCGCTTCCGACGACGACGGGCGCGACGACGACCGCGACCGCGGCCAGGGCGGTCCCGGCGGTCCCGGCGGCTTCGACCCCTCGCAGTTCGGCAACTTCGGCCAGATGCTCTCCCAGTTCGGACAGATGCTCGGCTCCATGGGGTCGGCCATGTCCGGCCCGGGGAGCTCGGGGCCCGTCAACTACCAACTGGCGCGGACGGTCGCCCTCCAGTCCCTCGGTCGCACGCCCGTGATCACCGACGCCTCGCGCACCGCCGCGCAGGAATCGGTCCGCCTGGCGGAACTGTGGCTCGACGAGACCACCCAGTTCCCCTCCGGAGTGCACCGCACCGAAGTGTGGACGCCCCAGCAGTGGGTCGAGCACTCCCTGCCCACCTGGGAGAAGATCTGCACGCCCGTCGCCGAACAGATGAACTCGGCCACCAAGGGCGCCATGCCCGAGGAGGCCCGCCAGCTCGCCGGCCCGCTGCTCGGCATGCTCGACCAGATGGGCGGCATGGGCTTCGGCATGCAGCTCGGGCAGGGGCTGGGCAAGCTCGCGCCGGCCGTGCTCTTCTCCTCCGAGGTCGGGATCCCGTTCGGCGACGACGGGGTGGCCGCGCTCAGCCCGGCCGCGATCGACGAGTTCGCCGACGAGCTGGAACTGCCCCGGCAGGAGGTCGTGGTCTTCCTCGCGGCACGCGAGGCCGCACACCTGCGACTGTTCGCCGGCGCCCCCTGGCTGCGCGCCCGGTTCCTGGCGACCGTGGAGGAGTACGCGCGCGGCATCCGCGTGGACACCTCCGGGCTCGACGACCTCGCCTCCGGGCTCGACCCGTCCATCCTGCAGGACCCCACCAAGCTCCAGGAGTTGCTCTCCGGCGGGGCCGGGGCGATCGGCCCCAAGGTGACCAACGTCAACGAGGCCGCGCTCGGCCGGCTCGAGACGCTGCTCGCTCTGGTCGAGGGCTGGGTCGACGCCGTCGTCGCCACGGCGGTCGGCGACCGGCTGCCCAGCGCCGACAAGCTCCGCGAGATGTGGCTGCGCCGCCGGGCGACCGGCGGCGCAGCCGAACAGGCCTTCGCCTCGCTCGTCGGACTCGAACTGCGTCCGCGCAAGGCGCGTGAGGCCTCCGAGTTGTGGCGCCGGGTCGGCGAGGCCGTCGGCACCGAACGTCGCGACGGACTGTGGAGCCACCCCGACCTGCTGCCCGTCGGCGAGGACCTCGAGAACCCCGCCGCCGTCATCGACCGGCTCCTCGACGAGTCGACCGGGGACTCCAGCGGCGTCGACGAGATCGAGCGCTTCCTCCGCGAATCGGGTGGCGGGACCGGAGAGGCCGGCGACGGCGGACCCGAGGCGTCCGGCCCGGATGGTTCGGGGACCGACGGCTCCGGTTCCGGCACCGAGGGTTCCGGCACTGAGGGTTCCGGCACCGAGGGTTCCGACTCCGAGGGGCCGCGCGACGGGGCCTGATCGGCGGGCGTCGTGACGGGCGGGCCGGCCTAGTACAGGCCGGGCTCGTCGTCGTCGCCCTCGACCAGGTCGCCCACGCCCTCGCCCCCGACCCCCGGTTCTCCCGCGCCACCGGGGGCGTCCGACCCGGCCCCCGACCGGAGCACCCGCGAGTAGGCCTCCAGATACCCCATCGCCCGCTCGGTGCGCGGATACCCGCGCACCGCCTCCCAGAACTCGGGCGGGTGACCCCCGGGGACGACGAGGTGGGCCAGCTCGTGCACCACGACGTAGTCCAGCACGTAGGCAGGCACGTCCCGCAACGTCTCGCTGATCCGGATCTCCCCGGAATCCGGTGAGCAGGACGCCCAGCGGGTGGTCATCGCCGGCACCCAGCGCACCGATGCCGGCCGCGCCCGACCCTCCAGCCACGTCGTCGACAGTTCCGTGGCGCGCCTCATCAGGTCCGCATCGGGCGCCCGGTGACCCTTGCGGCGACCGGACCGGGCGAGCCGGCCGAGCAAGTCGGTGATGAGGCGTCGTTCCTCCGCGCGTGGCAGCCCCGCCGGCATGAGGACCACCACTGACTCGCCCTCCACCCGCGCTGACACCGTCCTCTTGCGGCGTGTGGAGCGGCGGACCTCGATCCGAGGATCATCAGGCTCGGTGGGCAGCGCCGGTGCCGGGCCCGGGCCGGGTGACGGTGGGCTCGCGGACACGGCGGCGGGGCGTGGGGCTGGCGACACGCGGACCACGGTAGACCACCCCACACGGCGCGGTTATCCACAGGCACCGACGAGACCGGCGCCTGTGGACAACGACGCCCGAGCAGGGCCCGGGCAGGACCGCCGCGTGCCACGATGTGCCCCGTGACCCCAGTGACCGCTCCTGCC
>NZ_JAALDN010000222.1 GCF_014144855.1 Dietzia maris
TGAGTCACCGGCCCGTGAAAGACCGAGGCTAGTCCTGGGCGCACCAGGGCCCACGGACCTGCAGCTCACCCGTGGCGTGGTCGTCCCACGGCTGCGGCTCCAGGCTGGCGGCGTCGACGATGCGGGCCTCGACCCCGAGGATGGGGATGCCGGCACGGGCTCGCTGTTCGGCCTGGGTGCCGGCGTCCGCGTCCGCGTCGGCGTAACGGCGAGGCAGGACCGAGGAGGAAGCCAACGGGCTGATCTCGGTCATGCCCCAGGCCTGGAGGATCGGCAGTCCGACCTGGTCGCGATAGGCCTCGGAGAGCGCCTGCTGCACCGCCGAGCCGCCGCAGCCGATCCTCCCGGAGCCGGTGGGGACGGCCGGCCAGGTTCTACAACCACGACCGACGACACAGCACGATCGGAATGGTGAGCCCGATCAGCTACGAGACCGCCGCGGCGACCGAACCGGAAGCTGCCTAGGAAACCCTCCACGATGCGGGGGGAACCACAGTTAGGCGACGGCTTCGAAGTGCAGTCGCAGGCCGAGGGCACGGGAGACTTTGATGACGGTGGCCAGCGTGGGGTTGCCGCTTGGTGAGAGTGCTTTGTAGAGGCCTTCGCGGCTGATTCCGGCTTGGCGGGCGATTTCGCTGAAGTTGCGGGAGCGGGCGATGTCTCCGAGGGCGTGGGCGATGACGGTGGGGTCGTCGTTGCTTTCTTCGATGAGGGCTTCCAGGTAGGCCGCGACGTCCTCGACGGTGTTGAGGTGCGTCGAGGGGTCAAAGTGGGTGAAGGTTTCGGTGTTCATTGGGATTCTCCTTGTGTTCGTCGCCAGTGTTCGGCGATCTCGTGCGCTCTTGTGATGTCTGTTTGTTGGCTGGACTTGTCTCCTCCGGCGAGGATGAGGATCAGTTGGTCCTGGTGGCGGAGGTAGTAGATGCGGTAGCCGGGTCCGTAGTTCAGGCGCAGTTCCGAGACGCCATGGCCGACGGGTCTGACGTCTCCGGGGTTGCCCGAGGCCAGGCGTCTAATCCGGACGAGCACCCGCGCGGCGGCCTGTCTGTCTTTGAGCTTTGTCAGCCAGCGGTTGAAGGTGTCTGACCAGAGGATCTCGATCACGTGTGTCAACTATAGTTCACACCAGGTGTGTGGATCAACCGCTGCCACACGCCTGGGCCTGGGGCGGGGCGTGTGGCCCAGGGGCGCTGCCCGGGCCGGTGGTTAGGGCCGGGGTGGCAGTGGAAATGGTGTGGTGAACTCGGTGAACCACTGGGCGGGTGTGAGCTGTACTGCGCCGATGGGCCCGGTGACTGCGTCGACGGGGATGTCATAGAGGGTGAGGACGTCGTTGTCCTGGAAGAGGTCTTCGGCCAGGTCTGACCACGACTGGCCGGTGTCGGTGGTGGTGCGGTGGAGGATGAGGTGCAGTGCCATTTCTTCGCCGGTGCAGCGGGGTACGGGTGCGCCCCACCGCTTGGAGTCGTCGGCCAGCCGGGAGGCGCAGTCGGCGAATTGGTAGCGCCAGAACCGGCTCTGGGCGTACGTGCACGCTGGCAGGGCGGCGAGGATGTGTCGCTGACTGGGGCCCACTGCCGCGGTACCGAGCGCATCAGCAGCGGTGCGGATCTCGGTCGCGATCTTGCGGGCCGTGGTGGCGAGGATGCCCGCACGCCTGTGGCCAACGGTGTCGATGAGTTCGGCGAACTCAGCATCGAGATTAGTCACGGCCCACCCTCCTGGTCCGGACGAAGAAGGTGGCAGTGATTCTAGTGGCCCTCCCGCGTGCGAGGCGCTCGTGCGCCCCTGGCTGTGCGCCGGCGCGGCCCTCGTCGCCCGGGTGGCGTTCTCCGCTGGCGGGGCTCGCGCCCGGCCCCGCGGTGCCAGCGGTGCGAAGGGGTGGTCGCTGCCCGATCGGTTAACGTTGGTAACTAGATAAGTTCCCGGTTACCCGTTACCGGACTTGGAGGGGTTGTCATGTCGACGTCGGAGAAGATCGCTCGAGCCTATGGGGTGCTCGTTGCACGAGGGG
>NZ_JAALDN010000223.1 GCF_014144855.1 Dietzia maris
ACGCAGGCGCTGCGCACCCACACCGTCGCGGCCGTGGCCGACAGGCTCGCGGCGCTGCGGGCCGATGCCGAGCAGTCACTCGGCTCGAGGATCCTCGCCGCGGAGGCCACCATCACCGACGGCTTCGCCCACGATCCCGGCCCCCGGGTCGCCGACCTCGAACGCCGCATCCGAGCCACCCGCGCGGGACAGACCGCCCCGCCGGCCCCCACGACAGGGAGTCCCTCATGACCGATCCGCTGTTCGGTGCGGACTCCTTCGATCACCACCCGGCGCCCGACGTGTGCGGCCTCCAGGACGCCCCGCTGGCCGAACCCTCGTCGCTGGGACTGCACGTGCCCGTGGGCGAGGACGTCCTCGACCTCGGCTCCCCCGAGGCGGACCTCGACGGGGACGGCTTCATGGAGGCGGTCACCCTCGGCGACGATCGGGGGCTGACCGTGTACACCGACGCCGACGGTGACGGGACCGTCGACCACGTCTCGACCGTGCGGTTCGACGGCAGCTACGACTCATGGCGGCTGGCGAACCCCGCGGAGGGCGTGCCCTTCGGGGGATTCACGAACGAGGCTCGCGGGGACACGACCGGCGACTTCCCGTCGCCCGCCCGGTGGGAACGCATCGACCACGGCCACATCTGACCGGCGACCTGAGGAATCCCTCATGTCCGGGTGTGCAAAGGGGGCTGCGACTGAGCAGTCGACAACGCTTGACGATACTCTGTGACTAACACCATGCACCACGCGCGAGGAGCTGTGATGACCACCACCACCATTCCCGGCCTCGAGGGTAAGGCACCAACCGATCACGCGGAGTTGCTCGCGTGGATCGCCGAGGTCGCCGAGCTCACCCAGCCGGACCGGGTCGTCTTCGCCGACGGCTCCGACGCTGAGTGGGATCGCCTCACGACCGAGATGGTGGAGGCCGGGACCTTCGTCAAGCTCAACGAGGAGAAGAAGCCGAACTCCTTCCTGGCCCAGTCGGACCCGAAGGACGTCGCCCGCGTCGAGTCGCGGACCTTCATCTGCTCCGCGACTGAAGAGGGCGCCGGCCCCACCAACAACTGGCGCGACCCGGCCGAGATGCGCGAGCACATGACCGGACTGTTCCGCGGCAGCATGCGGGGCCGCACGATGTACGTCGTGCCGTACTGCATGGGCCCGCTGGAGGCGGAGGACCCCAAGCTCGGCATCGAGCTGACCGACTCGGCGTACGTGGTGGTCTCGATGAAGATCATGACCCGCATGGGCTCGGCGGCCCTGGCGAAGATCGGCACGGACGGCGAGTACGTCAAGGGCCTGCACTCCGTGGGCGCCCCGCTCGCCGAGGGCGAGCAGGACGTGCCCTGGCCGTGCAACGAGGAGAAGTACATCACCCACTTCCCCGAGACCCGAGAGATCTGGTCGTTCGGGTCCGGCTACGGCGGCAACGCCCTGCTGGGCAAGAAGTGCTTCGCGCTGCGCATCGCCTCCGCCATGGCCCGAGACGAGGGCTGGATGGCCGAGCACATGCTCATCCTCAAGCTCATCTCCCCCTCCGACGAGGTGCACTTCATCGCCGCGGCCTTCCCGTCCGCCTGCGGCAAGACCAACCTGGCGATGCTGCAGCCCACCATCGAGGGCTGGCGCGCGGAGGTCGTGGGTGACGACATCGCGTGGATGCGCTTCGGCGCCGACGGCCGGCTCTACGCCGTCAACCCGGAGTACGGCTTCTTCGGCGTCGCCCCGGGCACCAACTACTCGTCCAACCCCAACGCCATGAAGACGCTGGAGCCGGGCAACGCCATCTACACCAACGTGGCGCTGACCGACGACGGTGACGTGTGGTGGGAGGACCTCGAGGGCACCCCGGACCACCTCATCGACTGGCTGGGCAACGACTGGACCCCGGAGGGCGACGGCAAGGCCGGCAACGCCGCGCACCCCAACTCGCGCTACTGCGTTCCGATCAACCAGTGCCCGGTCACCGCGCCGGAGTTCAACTCGCCCGAGGGCGTGCCGATCTCGGCCATCCTCTTCGGCGGTGGCCGCGCCGACACCGTCCCGCTTGTCAGCGAGGCCTACTCGTGGAACCACGGCGTGTACATCGGCGCGACCCTGTCCTCCGGGCAGACCGCTGCCGCGGAGGGGCAGGTCGGCGCGGTGCGTCGCGACCCCATGGCCATGCTGCCGTTCGTGGGCTACAACGTCGGCGAGTACTTCCAGCACTGGGTCGACATGGGCGCCCGGGGCGGCGACAAGATGCCCAAGATCTTCCTCGTCAACTGGTTCCGCAAGGGCGCCGACGGCCGCTTCGTGTGGCCCGGCTTCGGCGAGAACAGCCGCGTGCTCAAGTGGGTCGTGGACCGCATCGAGGGTCGCGTGGAGGGTGACGAGACCGCCGCCGGCATCACCGCCCGCGCCGCGGACATCGACATGACCGGCCTGGACACCCCGATCGAGGACGTCGAGGCCGCCCTGGCCGTCGACCCCGAGGAGTGGCGCCGCGAGCTGCCGCTCATCACCGAGTGGCTCGAGTTCTGCGGACCCAAGGTCCCGGCCGAGGTCCACGAGCAGTTCGCCGCCCTCAAGGAGCGGCTTGGCTGACACCGGCACCTGCACGTAAGACCCACGCGGACGGGCCACACCATTCCCCGGTGTGGCCCGTCCGCCTCTACAATCTGGGCGAAGCCCTGTACTACTGCACTTGTTGATGTCACAGTTACTGGCTGTGCGGGCAACAGCGTTCCCGCCCGGAAGGAGGGGCATGAGAGCCAGCGTGATCGGCCTCATCGCGCTTCCCATCGTGGCGAGCGGCGTGGCAGCAGCCGCCGTGGCCGGCCTCGGGCTCCCCGCCCCGACGTCCGTTCCTGCCGGGCCGACCGCCACCGCCGGGATCACCGGCGAGTCGACGGACTCGTCCCCGGCCGTCGACGAGGAGTACGCGGGCACCGCCATCGAGGGGATCAAGCCGTTCCTCACGGTGATCGACGGCAGGTCGGCCCTGCCCGTACCGGAGCCGATCCCGTCGTTCCTCTCGCTGTTGACGGTGCCCTCCGTGCCGCTGGCACCGCTTCCCCCGCAGGTCGACGGCCGGGTTGCTCCCGCGGACACCGTCGGTCCGCGCGCCGGGCAGGGCCCGGACCGGGTCCGGGACGACCTCGTGCCCCGCGACCCCACGACG
>NZ_JAALDN010000224.1 GCF_014144855.1 Dietzia maris
TTGCCGGAACGGGGTCCCCGGGGCCGCGCGAGATGGTCCGGGCCGGCCCGTGTGGTGCGGCCGGAGCCGTGGTGGCCGCGGCGGGTGCCGCGGGCTCCGTCTCCGGGGTGGAGGGGGAGGTGTCGACGACGAGGGCGGTCTCCTCCCTCGGCTCCGCCGATTCCGCGGTGGACTCGGCGGACTGGTCGGGCACCGCGGTCGCGGGAGTGAACTTCTCGTAGTAGAAATGCGTCACCTGCAGGCCCTCGTCGTCGAGGAATCCACGCACGGCCTCGACCATCGGGGGAGGCCCACACAGGTAGATGTCGGTCGTCCCGTCATGCAGGTGCTCCGGGCGGATCAGCCCCGTGACGTACCCGCTGTTCGGGTGGGTCGTGGCCGGGTCGGCGACGACCAGATCCCAGGTCATGCCCGGGATCCGGGTGGTGAACTCGTCCAGCAGGTCCGTGTAGACCACGTCGGTGTCGAACGAGGTGCCGTAGATGAGGTGGACCGGCCGGTCGGCGGTGCGGGCGGCGGCGAGGGTCTCCAGGATCGACAGCACGGGCGCCAGGCCGGTGCCGCCCGCCAGCAAGAGCAGGGGGCGGCTGGACTCGCGGAGGAAGAAGCTCCCCATCGGACCGGTCAGCTCGAGGCGGTCGCCCACGGCGCAGCGCTGGGCCAGGTACTCCGACATCGCCCCGCCGGAGGCGTACTTGATGAGGAACGACAGGTGCCGCGAGTCCGCTCCGGTGGAGAACGAGTACGACCGCGTCTGGTCGGTACCCGGAACCGAGATGTTGACGTACTGGCCAGGCAGGAACGCCAGGGCGTCGCGGTCGTCCAACTCGACCGACAGTGCGAACGCGCCCTCGGCCAGGCGCTCGACGGCCGTGACCGTCGCCGGGTGCGCCGCGGCGGCCGTCTTGGCCACGTCGGAGGTGGTGGGGATCTGCACGACCAGGTCGGATCGCGGGACCATCTGGCAGGGCAGGCAGTATCCGGCCGCGGCCTCGTCCTCGGTGAGGGCGTCGTCGATGTAGTCGCCGCCGTCGAACTCACCGGACTCGCACAGGGACTTGCACGTCCCGCACGCTCCGTCGCGGCAGTCGAGGGGGATGTTGATCCGGGCCTTGTACGAGGCGTCGGCGACGGTCTCCATCGGACCGCAGTTGACGAAGCGCGTCACGCCGTCCTCGAAGGCCAGGGCCACTGAATAGCTCATGGGGTCTCACTCCAGGTCGCTGGCGATGTCGGCCGCGCACGCGACCGGGTGGGTGCCGGCGCCCAGGGCGGGCGCCGGCGTGGGTGTGGGATCACACCATGTAGACGTCCACGATGTGGTGGATGTAGTCGTTCTTCAGGACCACCTTCTTGTAGGTGATCAGCGGGGACTCACCGGTGACGTCGAGGGTGTAGAAGGACGTGCCGAAGTACTGGTCGGTGGTGTTGTACCGGAAGTACGACGACAGCCAGTTGAAGCGGATGTCGACCTCTCCGGGTCGGCGGTCGAGCACCTCGATGTTGCTGATGAGGTGGTTCGTCCGCGGTTCCGGCAGTGACGTCGAGGAGGAGCGCTCGGTCCGGATGCGGAACACCCGGTCCTCGATACCGGCCCGGTTCGGGTAGAAGATCAACGAGATCTCCGAGTACGGGTCGGTCGTGAGCTCACCGTCGTCGTCCCAGGCGGGCATCCAGTACATCGCGTCCTCGCGGTAGCACTCGATCCACTGCTCGAACTGGCGGTCGTCGAGCAGTCGTGCCTCGCGGAACAGGAAAGTGGAGATCTCGTCGACGGAGATCGACGCCACGGCGGGTGCGGTCATGGTCAGGCCTTTCGTGGGGCGGGGGTGGGGCGTGCGGTCGACTCGGGCCGGGTCAGGCGTCTGCCGGGACGGTCGTGCGCTGCCGGGCCCGACGCTCGTCGTCCTCGCGGGCCTGAGCCTCGGCGGCATCACGGGCGGCGGTCTCGGCCTCGAGCGCGCGCTGCATGGTCTCGAGCCAGTAGGCGTGCTGGATCGGGTACAACCCCTCGTCCTCGGTCTTGGCCCCGGAGGACAGCACGTTCTCCATGCCCAGGCCGCGGGCGGTCTCGTCCGGGCCGGTGATCTGGTGGGTGCTGCCGCGGGTCATGTCGTTCCACGGCGCGACGTCCGCCAGGTAGGTCTTCTGGCAGGACCGGAACTCCTCCAGGTCGTCCGGGGTCGCCATCCCGGTGGCGTTGAAGAAGTCCTCGTACTGACGGATCCGGGCCGCGCGGTTCTCGGCGCTCTCGCCCTTGGGGGCGATGCAGTAGATCGTCACCTCGGTCTTGTCCACCGAGACGGGCTTGAAGTGCCGGATCTGACTCGAGAACTGGTCCATCAGGTACACGTTCGGGTACAGGCACAGGTTGCGGGAGGCTCCCACCATGAACTCGGCTTTCTTGGTGCCGATCTGGTCGGCGAGCTCCTGGCGGCGGTCCCACAGCGGCCGGTCCTCGGGGTTGCCCCACCACATCCACAGGAGCAGGTGGCCGTGCTCGAACGACCAGTAGCCGCCGCCCTGCTTGCCCCAGGTGCCGGCGTCCATCGCCTTGGTCTCGTTCTTGGACTCACCCGACGAGCGGCGCGCGGTGGTCGCCGCGTAGTTCCAGTGGGTGGCCGACACGTGGTAACCGTCGGCCCCGTTCTCGGCCTGGAGCTTCCAGTTGCCGTCGAAGGTGTAGGTGGACGAGCCGCGCAGGACCTCCAGTCCCTCGGGGGACTGGTCGACCAGCATGTCGATGATGGTGCGACTGTCACCGAGGTGCTCCTCCAGCGGGAGCACGTCCGGGTTGAGGCTGCCGAACAGGAACCCGCGGTAGCTCTCGAAGCGTGCCACGCGACGCAGGTCGTGCGAGCCGTCGGTGTTGAACTGCTCGGGGTACCCGGCGTCCCGCGGGTCCTTGACCTTCAGCAGCTCCCCGGAGTTGGAGAACGTCCAGCCGTGGAACGGGCAGGTCAGGGTGGTGCGGTTGTCGGTCTTGCGCCGGCAGAGCATAGCGCCGCGGTGGGAGCAGGCGTTGATGAGGCAGTTGAGCTGCCCGTCCTTGCCGCGGGTGATCACGACGGGCTGGCGGCCGATGTCGGTGGTGAAGTAGTCGCCGACCTCCGGGATTTGGCTCTCGTGCGCCAGGTAGACCCAGTTGCCCTCGAAGATGTGCTTCATCTCGAGTTCGAAGATCTCCTCGTCCGTGAAGATGCGACGGTTGGCGCGGATGATTCCGTCCGCGGGCCGGTCCTCGAGTGCGGTCTCGAGGGTGGCCTGGACGTGGTCGAGTCGATCTGACATCGAGGGCTCCTAGCGTGGGTCGGTTCCTACCGCGACGTTGCGGCCTGCTGCCGGTGTTCCTCCACGGTGCCCTACTGTGTCTTCGATCACACTAGGGTTCTTCCTAGTCATACCTAGGTGTGCCGCGTTCGCAATGCGAACACTTTGCACGCCTCAGGTGCTAGACCTGCACCATTGCCTGAAAAGCGTTCGCTCCGCGCACGAAATACACTCTACATGTGTAGTGGGCGGTGATTGACGACACATCGAATCCGGCGCACAGTAGGGACATCGACCGGGCCCCACCGGTCCGATCCGACACCCACCCCGACCCCACCAGAGGGAGCGTCATGACCAGCACCGCAGTGCCCACCGCCGCCGGCTCCGGCTCCGCCGCGACGGACAAGTTCAAGGGCAGCCGCTTCACGTCCGACACGAGCACCGAGCGTGCGGCCGCCATCTACAAGGACGTGCTCACCAAGCTGTCCGAGGTGATCTTCGAGCACGAGGTCACCTACGACGAGTACCGCGTCCTCAAGCAGTGGCTCATCGAGGTCGGCGAGGGTGGCGAGTGGCCGCTCTGGCTGGACGTCTTCCTGGAGCACTTCATCGAGGACTCCAACAGCCGCATCTTCAACGGGACCAAGGGTTCCATCGAGGGCCCCTACTACGTGCCGAACGCCCCGGAGCTCGGAGCCAAGGGCGTCATGCCGATGCGCGAGGACGAGAAGGGCACGCAGTTCGTGTTCAAGGGCCAGGTCCGCGACCTGGACGGCACGGGCATCGAGGGCGCGTCCGTCGAGCTGTGGCACGCCGACGCCGACGGTTACTACTCGCAGTTCGACGACGGCATGGGTATCCCGGAGTGGAACCTGCGCGGCACCTTCACCACGGACGCCGAGGGCAGCTTCCACATCACCACGGTCCAGCCGGCCCCGTACCAGATCCCGCACGACGGCCCGACCGGCGAGTTCATCGCCAGCTACGGCGGCCACCCGTGGCGTCCGGCGCACCTGCACCTGAAGGTCACCGCCCCGGGCAAGCGCCTCATCACCACCCAGCTGTACTTCCAGGGTGGAAAGTGGGTCGAGGACGACGTGGCCGGGGCCGTCAAGCCCGAGCTGATCCTGGACCCGAAGCCCAACGCCGACGGGATCGACGAGGTCACCTACGACTTCGTCCTGGACCCCGTCTCCGAGAAGCGTTTCGTGGCCTGACCGGCGACGACCTCGTCTGCAATCCCCGCCCGCCCCGGCCGCCACGAGCGGCCGGGGCGTCGGCGGTCGATCCGGCCGGACCACCAACACGAAGGGCTCGAAGATGTCTGACCTGACCATCCGTTCCGTGGAGACACGGATCCTCGACGTGCCGCTCATCAGGCCGCACAAGTTCGCCACCACCACCGCCACCGCCCAGTCGATCCTCCTCGTGGCGGTGACCACCGAGTCCGGGGTCGTGGGCTACGGCGAAGGCGTCACACCGGGCGGCCCCTGGTGGGGAGGCGAGTCCGCCGAGACCATGCAGGTGCTGGTGGAGAAGTACCTGGCCCCCGTGGCCGTCGGTAGGCGGGTCGACGAGATCCCCGCCGTCCTCGAGGCGATGGAGGGCGTGGTGGCCCGCGGCCGTTTCGCCAAGGCCTCCCTCGAGATCGCCATGTTCGACGCGTGGGCCCGGTCGCTGGACGTACCCGTGCGCTCGCTGCTCGGCGGAGCGGTCCGCGACTCGATCGAGTGCACGTGGGCCCTGGGCGCGATGCCGCTCGAGGAGATGGTCGAGGAGATCGACGAACTCCTCGCCGCGGACCGTCACCGCACGTTCAAGCTGAAGATGGGCGCCCTGGACCCGGCCGAGGACGTCGCCCGCATCGCGGCGCTGGCCGAGCGCCTCGACGGCCGGGCGGGCCTTCGGGTGGACATCAACGCACGCTGGGACCGGTTCACCGCGAACGTCCACCTCCCGGCGCTCGTCGAGGCCGGCATCGAGCTGATCGAGCAGCCGACCCCCACCGAGCAGATCGAGGTGCTGGCCGAGCTCAACCGCTCGCTGCCGGTGCAGTTCATGGCCGACGAGTCGGTCCAGTCCCCGCACGACGCCCTCGAGGTGGCACGCCGGGACGCGGCCGGGGTGATCGCGGTGAAGACCACCAAGCTCGGTGGACTGACCCGGGGCAAGGAGGTCGTGGCGATCGCCCGCGCGGCCGGAATCGCCTGCCACGCCGCCACGTCGCTCGAGGGGCCGATCGGGACCGTCGCCTCACTGCATCTCGCGTGCGCCGAGCCCGGCTTCAACTACGGCTCGGAGCTCTTCGGGCCGCTGCTGCTCGCCGAGACCTACGTGACCACCCCGATCCGTTACGAGGCCGGCCGGGTCCACCTGCCGTCCGGGCCCGGGCTGGGCGTCGAGCTCGACCACGACGCCGTCGACAAGTTCACCCGCCGCTGACCGCGGCACCACACGAGAAGGAGAGCCCGACGATGGCACTGTTCCACGTCCGCATGGACGTCAACATCCCCAATGACCTGGACCCCGAGGTCCGCGCCGACACCCTGGCCCGTGAGAAAGCCTACAGCCAGGAGCTGCAGCGCTCCGGCACGTGGCGGGAGCTGTGGCGCATCGTGGGCCGGTACTCGAACATCAGCATCTTCGATGTCGAGTCCGGCGACGAACTGCACGAGATCCTCCAGGGGCTGCCGCTGTTCCCGTACATGGACATCGAGGTCATGGCCCTGACACGGCACCCGTCGCGAATCGAGTGATCGCGCCGGGCTGACCTCCCGGGCACTCCCGTCCCGCGGGAGACCACGAGACCGCCCGCCCCGAAAGGGGCGGGCGGTCTCGTGGCGCGGCTGGTGGCCGGTCAGACGCGCTCGAACACCGCCGCGAGCCCCTGGCCGCCTCCGATGCACATGGTCTCCAGGCCCCACTGCGCGTCGCGGCGCACCATCTCGCGCGACAGGGTCGCCAGCATGCGCGCCCCGGTGGCGCCGACGGGGTGGCCCAGGGAGATGCCGGAGCCGTGCGGGTTGAGGTGCTCGGAGGTGGGGTCGATGTCCCACTCGCGCATCACGGACAGGGCCTGCGCGGCGAACGCCTCGTTCAGTTCGATGACGTCCATGTCGGCGAGCGTGAGGCCGAGTCGGTCGAGCGCCTTGGCGGTGGCGGGGACCGGCCCGATGCCCATCGTCTCCGGTGCCACGCCCGCGACGGCCCACGAGGCGAGGCGGACCAGGGGGGTCAGTCCGAGGGCGGCGGCCCTGTCCGCCGTGGTGACGACGCACATCGCGGCACCGTCGTTCTGGCCGGAGGCGTTCCCGGCGGTCACGGTGGCCTCCGGGTCGGTGCGGCCCATGATGGGCCGCAGGCGCGCCAGCGCCTCGACGGAACTGTCGGCACGGGGATGCTCGTCGGTGTCGACGACGAGGTCGTCACCCTTGCGCTGCGGAACGGTCACCGGGACGATCTCCTCGGCGAACGCCCTGGACTCCTGCGCGGCCACGGCCCGCTGGTGGGACTGCACGGCCAACCGGTCCTGCTCGTCCCGGCTGATGCCGTACTCACGACGGAGGTTCTCCGCGGTCTCGATCATCCCGCCGTCGATGATGTGCGAGCGTCCGCCGACGGTCGTGCGGGCCCGGCCGAGACGGTCGACCAGCGAGATCCCGTCCCCGCGGATGCCCCAGCGGGGGCTCGGGGAGGCGTAGAACTCCACCTGGCTCATCGACTCGACGCCGCCGGCGACCACGAGGTCCATGCCGCCGGAGGCGACCTGGAGTGCGCCGCTGATGATCGCCTGGAGTCCGGAGCCGCAACGCCGGTCGAGTTGCATGCCCGGCACGTCGATCCCCAGAGGGGAGTCGAGTGCGGCGATGCGGCCGATGGCGGGTCCCTCGCCGTTCGGGGAGCCCTGTCCCAGCACCACGTCGTCGACGTCGGCTCCGGTCAGTCCGGTGCGCTCGACGAGGGCGGTGAGCAGGCAGGTGGCCAGGGTGTTCGCGTCCAGGTCGCGGAACACCCCGCCAAAGCGTCCCACGGGGGTGCGCAGGGGTTGGCAGATGACGACGTCACGCATGGATTTTCCTCAGTTCGGGTTCAGCGGTTGACGATGGCGAGGTCGGCCGACAGTGCGCGGGCGGTGGCCAGCAGTTCGGGGATGACCTCGCCTGTGAGCTGGTCGGGGGAGTAGCGGGCGGCGTGGGTGGAGACGTTGAGGGCCGCGCTGACCGCGCCGTGGCGGTCGTGGACCGGGGCGGCCACCGAGCGCAGGCCGGGCTCGAGTTCCTGGTCGACGACGCACCACCCGCGCTCGGCCACCCGCGCCAGCTCCGCGCGGAGCGCTGACTCGTCGGCGAGGCCGTGGGGGGTGAGCGCCCGCAGGTCCGTCGCGGCGAGGTAGGCGTCGAGGTCCTCGGCGGGGAGCGAGGCGAGCAGGACCCGCCCCATCGACGTGGCGTAGGCGGGGAACCGGGTTCCGATGGTGATGCCGATGGTCATGATGCGACGCACCTGGACGCGCCCCACGTAGACGATGTCGGGGCCGTCGAGCACCGCCACGGACGAGGATTCGCCGAGTCGCGAGCTGAGCTTCTCCAGGTGCGGTTGGGCGAGATCGGTCAGCGGGAGCGCCGACAGGTAGCTGTACCCGAGGTCGAGGACCCGGGGGGTGAGCCAGAAGACCGAGTCGGCCGTGTCCACGTAGCCCAGTTCGACGAGGGTGTGGAGGAAGCGGCGGGCGGTCGCCCGGGTCAGTCCGGTGTTGCGCGCGACGTCACTGAGGGTCTGGCGTGGCTGGCGGGCGTCGAATGCCCGGATGACCGCCAGGCCGCGCGCGAGCGACTGGACGAAGTCGGGGGAGGCCGGGCGGTCGCCGCCGTCGTCCACGGACCCGGCCGGGGTCGACACCACGTCGGGGCGGGTCACGCCGCGCCCGTGTTTCGTGCGGCGTCGAGGTGTCGGCGGAGCACGTCGGTGATGCGGTCAGGGATCTCGACGGTGGGCACGTGGGCCGCCGGGGAGACGACGACGAAGTCCGCTCCGGGCACCCCGTCGGCGATCTCGCGCAGTACCTCCGGGGGAGTGGAGGGGTCCTCGTCCCCCGCGAGCACGAGGGTGGGGCAGGAGATCCGACCCAGCTCGGCGCGGTTGTCCCAGCCGGCCAGCGCGTCGCAGCAGGAGGCGTATCCCTCGGCCGGGGTGCCCAGGACCATCTCGCGGAGCCCGGCGACCAGCTCGGGCTCGGCCTCGGCCCGCGCGGCGGTGATCCACCGTGCGACGACGGCGTCGGCGACCGCGGCCGTCCCGCCCTCGCGGACCGCGGTGGCGCGATCGGCCCAGCCGGACGGTTCACCGAACTTCGCGGCGGTGCACAGGAGGGCGGTGGAGAGCACGCGGGTGGGTTCGTGGACGGCGAGCCACTGGGCCACCGCGCCACCGAGCGAGAGTCCGGCCACGTGGAACCGGTCCACGTCGATCGAGTCGAGCAGGGCCAGAACGTCGGCGGCCAGGTCGGCGATCGTGCACGGCCCGGGGACGACCTCGGACGTGCCGTGGCCTCGGTGGTCCACCGCGACCACGGTGTGGTCGCGGGACAGGTCCCGGACCTGCGCGTCCCACATCGAACGGTCGGACCCGAGTGATCCGAGGAGGACGAGGACGGGGGTGTCGGCGGACCGGGGTCCACTGACCTCGTGGGACAGGGTGGCGGGCATGGTGTCGGTCCTCTCGTGCGTCTGGTTTCCGGTTCGGGACCACGATACGCGGAGATCGTGCGAAGGGCGAACAGTTGTACAAGATGCGAACACGGGCTATGGTGTGTGACATGACCAACAAGATCTTCTCGTCGGCCGCGGACGCGGTCGCGGACATCCCCGACGGTGCCTCCCTGGCCGTGGGCGGGTTCGGTCTGGTCGGCATCCCCGCCGTCCTCATCGACGCGCTCCTCGAGCAGGGCGCCACCGACCTGAGCACGGTGAGCAACAACTGCGGCACCGACGGTTTCGGCCTGGGCAAGCTTCTGGAATCGCACCGGATCACCCGGACCACGGCCTCGTATGTCGGCGCCAACAAGGAGTTCGCCCGCCAGTACCTCTCCGGCGAGCTCGAGGTGGAGCTCACGCCGCAGGGCACGCTCGCCGAGCGCATGCGGGCCGGAGGCGCCGGCATCCCCGCCTTCTACACCCCGGCCGGCGTCGGCACGATGGTCGCCGACGGGGGCCTGCCGCTGCGTTATGACGGCGAGGGGGGCGTCGCCAAGGCGTCCGAGCCCAAGGAGGTCCGGGTCTTCGACGGCGAACAGTACGTCCTCGAGCGCGGGATCGTCACCGACTTCGCCCTGGTCCACGCCCACAGGGCCGACACCATGGGCAACCTGCAGTTCCGTGGGACGGCCCGCAACTTCAACCCGGACGTGGCCATGGCCGGTCGGATCACGATCGTGCAGGCCGAGGAGGTCGTCGAGCCGGGCGGGATCGACCCGGCCAACGTCCACATCCCCGGCATCTTCGTCCAACGGATCGTCGAGGTCGGCCGCCAGGAGACCGGCGTCGAGATCCGCACCACCAGGGAGGCCTGAGCCATGAGCTGGACCCACGAGCAGATGGCGGCCCGCATCGCCGCGGATTTCACCGACGGCCAGTACGTCAACCTCGGTATCGGTATGCCCACCCTCATCCCCGGTTGTCTTCCCGAGAGTGTGCAGGTGACCCTCCACTCGGAGAACGGCATCCTCGGCGTCGGACCGTACCCGACGGACGACGAGCTCGACCCCGAGATGATCAACGCAGGCAAGGAGACCATCACCGCCGAGGCGGGGGCGGCGTTCTTCTCGTCGTCGGAGTCCTTCGCCATGATCCGCGGCGGTCACGTCGACGTCGCCGTCCTCGGCGCTATGCAGGTCTCGCAGTCCGGCGACCTGTCCAACTGGATGGTCCCCGGCGCCATGGTCAAGGGCATGGGCGGTGCGATGGACCTCGTCCACGGCGCCGACCGCGTGATCGTGATGATGGACCACGTCACCCGCAAGGGCGACCTCAAGCTCATGCAGGAGAACACGCTCCCGTACACGGGCAAGGGCTGCGTCCAGCGGGTCGTCACTGACCTGTGCGTCCTCGACATCGCGCCGGAGGGCTTCCGGCTCGTCGAACTGGCGCCGGGCGTGACGATCGACGAGGTCCGCCGGAAGACGGGCGCCGAGATCCACGCCTGAGTCGACGCTCGGGTGGACGTCAGGTGTACACCGCCCGCGGAGGCGGGAGGCGGGGTCGGTTTCTCACTACTGTGGGAACAGACCCCGTCGTCGTCTCCGGAAGGTCCGCCCCACATGAGCACCTCCACCCCGGCCACCGTGACCGTCACCGGCGCCGCCGGAAAGATCGCCTACTCGTTGCTGTTCCGTCTCGCCTCCGGGCTGGTGTTCGGGCCCGGGACCCCGGTCCGCCTGCGTCTGCTCGACATCCCGTCGGCCGTGGTCGCGGCGGAGGGCGTCGCGATGGAGATCGAGGACTGCGCGCTCCCGCTGGTCGAGTCGATCGAGATCACCGACGACGTGGACACCGCGTTCGACGGCGCCAAGGCGGCATTCCTGGTGGGCGCCAGGCCGCGCGGCAAGGGGATGGAGCGCGCCGACCTGCTCACCGCCAACGGGGCGATCTTCCGGGAACAGGGCCGCGCCATCAACGCCCACGCCGCCGACGACGTGCGGGTGGTGGTGGTGGGCAACCCCGCCAACACCAACGCCTACATCGCCCACCGACACGCGCCCGACGTCCCCGCCGGTCGCTTCACCGCCCTGATGCGGCTCGACCACAACCGCGCGCTCAGCCAGCTCGCCACCCGGCTGGGAGCACCGGTCGCCGACCTGGACGGGGTGGTGGTCTGGGGCAACCACTCGGCCACCCAGTTCCCCGACGTGTCGTACCTGACGCGACGAGGCGAGCCGGTCACCTCCGGGCTCGACGAGGAGTGGTTGGCCGACACGTTCATCCCACGGGTCGCGAACCGGGGAGCCGAGATCATCTCGGTGCGCGGATCGTCGTCGGCCGCCTCGGCCGCCGGCGCGGCGGTCGACCAGATGCGCGACTGGGTGCACGGCACCAGTGGGGAGGGCTGGACCACGGTCGCACTGCCGTCGGAGGGGCAGTACGGCACCGTGCCGGGTGTGGTGACGGGGTTGCCCTGCCGCAGCCGCGGCGCGCAGTGGGAGGTCGTCGAGGGACTGGCGATCGGGGACTTCCAACGAGCCCGCATCGACGCGTCGGTGGCGGAACTGGTCTCGGAGCGTGACGCCGTTCACGGACTGGGACTGGCCGACTGACCTCGGGTGCGCCGGGGCTGACGGCGTGTGCCGGGCCCCGGCGTCCACGGCCTAGGATGGTCGGGTGACGACTCCAGCTTCTGCCTCCCCGAACACCGACCGCGCGGACGCCCTGCCCGCCTCCTGGACCCCAGGTGAGGTGGAAGGCGGGCTGTACCAGCGCTGGGTGGAGGCCGGCTACTTCGAGGCCGACCCGTCCAGCGACAAGCCCGCCTACTCGGTGGTGTTGCCGCCGCCCAACGTCACGGGCAGCCTGCACATGGGCCACGCGCTCGACCACACCCTCATGGACGTGCTCACGCGGCGCAAGCGCATGCAGGGCTTCGAGGTCCTGTGGCTGCCCGGCATGGACCATGCCGGGATCGCCACGCAGACCCTCGTGGACCGCAAGCTCCGCGACGAGGGGATCGACCGCCACGAGATCGGCCGCGAGGCGTTCATCGAGAAGGTCTGGGAATGGAAGCGCGCGTCCGGTGGGACCATCGGGGAGCAGATGCGTCGCCTCGGCGACGGTGTCGACTGGTCGCGTGAGCGGTTCACCCTCGACGACGGACTGTCGCGCGCGGTGCAGACCATCTTCAAGGAGCTCTACGACAGCGGTCTGATCTACCGCGCCGAGCGACTGGTCAACTGGTCGCCCACCCTGCAGACCGCGATCTCGGACATCGAGGTCAAGTACGCGGACGTCGAGGGCGAGCTGGTGAGCTTCCGCTACGGCTCGATGGACGATTCCGAGCCGCACCTGGTCGTGGCCACGACCCGGCTCGAGACGATGCTCGGTGACACCGCGATCGCCGTCCATCCCTCCGACGAGCGCTACGCGCACCTGGTGGGCACGGAGATCCCGCACCCGTTCCGCGACGGGTGGACCATGCGCGTGGTCGCGGACGACTACGTCGATCCCGAGTTCGGGACCGGCGCGGTGAAGGTCACGCCCGCGCACGACCCCAACGACTTCGCGATCGGCCAGCGTCACGGCCTCGAGATGCCCACGATCATGGACGCCACCGGCCACATCACCGGGACCGGGACCCGCTACGACGGCATGGACCGTTTCGACGCCCGCAAGGCGGTCCGGGAGGACCTCGCCGAGCAGGGGCGCATCGTCAAGGAGGTGCGTCCGTACCTGCACTCGGTGGGCCACTCCGAACGGTCCGGCGAACCGATCGAGCCGCGGCTGTCGCTCCAGTGGTGGGTGCGGGTCGAGGAACTGGCGAGGATGGCCGGGGACGCCGTGCGCGACGGTGACACGGTGATCCACCCGACGAGCCAGGAACCGCGCTGGTTCGACTGGGTCGACGACATGCACGACTGGTGCATCTCCCGCCAACTGTGGTGGGGTCACCGCATCCCGATCTGGTACGGCCCCGACGGCGACGTGGTCTGCGTGGGACCCGGCGAGGAGCCGCCCGCCGGATACACCCAGGACACCGACGTGCTCGACACGTGGTTCTCCTCCGGACTGTGGCCGTTCTCCACCATGGGCTGGCCCGATCGCACCGCCGACCTCGAGCGGTTCTACCCGACGTCCGTCCTGGTCACCGGGTACGACATCCTGTTCTTCTGGGTCGCCCGGATGATGATGTTCGGCACCTTCGTGGGCCGGACCCTCACCGGCGACAAGGCCGCTCCGGGGAAGGTTCCGTTCACCGACGTCTTCCTCCACGGCCTCGTGCGCGACGAGCACGGCCAGAAGATGTCCAAGTCCAAGGGCAACGGCATCGACCCGCTCGACTGGGTGGACCGCTTCGGCGCCGATGCCCTGCGCTTCACCCTGGCCCGCGGGGCCAACCCGGGCGGCGACCTGTCGGTCGGGGACGACGCCGCCCAGGCGTCGCGCAACTTCGCCACCAAGCTGTTCAACGCCACCCGCTTCGCGCTGATGAACGGGGCGAAGGTGGGCGAACTGCCCGCCGCGTCCGCGCTCACCGACGCCGACCGGTGGATCCTGCATCGCCTCGGGGAGGTGCGGGTGGGCGTCGACGACGCGCTGGACCGCTACGAGTTCTCCAAGGCGTGCGAGGCCCTGTACCACTTCGCCTGGGACGAGGTGTGCGACTGGTACCTCGAGCTCGCGAAGGTCCAGTTCGGTTCGGACGACGCCGCGCGCGCGTCCGAGCGGGCGGAGAACACGAGACTCGTCCTCGGACACGTGTTGGACGTCCTCATGCGGATGCTGCACCCGGTCATCCCGTTCGTCACGGAGACGCTGTGGACGGCACTGACCGAGCGGGAGTCCGTGGTGGTCGCGGACTGGCCCACCGACGTGGCGCCGGCCGATGACGCCACGGAGCCGGTCCGCCGCGTGGCCGACGCCCAGACCCTCGTCACGGAGATCCGGCGGTTCCGCTCCGACCAGGGCCTCAAGCCCGGTCAGCGGGTGCCGGCACGGATCTCCGGCGTCGACGCCGCCGACCTGCCGGCGGACCTGCTCGCCCAGGTGTGCGCACTCGCCCGGCTGACCCCGGCCGCCGAGGACTTCACCGCGACGGCCTCGCTCGAGGTCCGGCTCGGGTTGTCGACTGTGGACGTGGAGATCGACACCTCCGGGACGATCGACCTCGCCGCCGAGCGACGCCGGTTGGAGAAGGATCTCGCCGCCGCCCGCAAGGAACTCGAGACCACCGGTGCCAAACTCGGCAACGAGGCGTTCCTGGGCAAGGCGCCCGACCACGTCGTCGACAAGATCCGCGGTCGCCGCGACCTCGCCGAGGCGGATGTCGCCCGGATCGCCGCCCGGCTCGAGTCGATGCCGGTAGGAAGTGACCCCGCGTGAGCGATCGACAGTGGCTCCCACCGCACGACCCGAGCGAGGGGTGGGACACCCCGACCGAGGAGGACGTCGCCGAGATGCTCGGCGAGGACGGTCTCGTCTCGGGCGTCCCGCTCGGTGGTCCGATCCCGGGTGACGAGGACGGCGACGGCGACGATCACCTGCCGCCGCGCCCGGTCCCCGAGGTCGGCAGCCCCGAATGGCAGGCCGACGCGGCTGACCTGGCCGCGGTCGAGGAGGAACTGACGACCCGCTGGCCGGAGTCCCGGCTCGAGCCGAGCCTGGACCGGATCGCCGAGCTGATGTCCGTGCTCGGCGACCCGCAACACGCGTACCCCGTGGTCCACGTGGCGGGCACCAACGGCAAGACATCGGTCACGCGGATGGTCGACGCGCTGCTGCGGGCCCTGCACCAGCGCACCGGACGCAACTCCAGCCCCCACCTTCAGAGCGTCACCGAGCGCATCGCGCTCGACGGGGAGCCGGTCACCGCCCGCACCTTCGTGGACACCTATCGCGAGCTCCAGCCCTATCTCGAGCTCGTCGACCAGCGGTCCGAGGAGGCCGGCGGCCCACGCATGAGCTACTTCGAGGTGCTGACCGCGATGGCGTTCGCCGCGTTCGCCGACGCACCGGTCGAGGTGGCGGTCGTGGAGACGGGGATGGGCGGGACGTGGGACGCCACGAACGTGGTCCGGCCCGCCGTCGCCGTGATCACCCCCGTCGGCCTGGACCACACCGACTACCTGGGCGAGGACCTCGCGACGATCGCGGGGGAGAAGGCCGGGATCATCCAGCCGGGCCCGGAGGACGATCTGCTGCCGCGGGACCCGATCGCCGTGATCGGGCGCCAGGAGCCTGAGGCCATGGACGTCCTGTTGCGTCGCGCCGTGGAGGTGGGCGCGGTCGTCGCCCGCCTCGGTTCGGAGTTCGACGTGGTCGAGCGGCGGGTCGCCGTCGGCGGCCAGCAGCTCACCCTGCGGGGCCTCGGGGGCGAGTACCCCGAGGTGTTCCTCCCGCTGTTCGGGGAGCACCAGGCCGAGAACGCAGCGACCGCGCTCGCGGCCGTCGAGGCGTTCTTCGGCGCGGGCCCGGACAGGGCCCTGGACCCGGAACTCATCCGTGCCGGCTTCGCTGCGGTCGACAATCCCGGGCGCCTCGAGCGGCTCAGCTCCAGCCCCACCGTCCTGGTGGACGCCGCCCACAACGGGCACGGCGGACGCGCACTTGCCGAGGCGGTCACCTCGGAGTTCGATTTCAAGCGGCTGGTCGCCGTGGTCGCGATGCTCGACGGCAAGGACGCCGACGCGTTCCTCGCCGCACTCGAGCCGGTGGTGGAGGAGGTCGTCGTCACCCGGGCCGCCTCACCGCGCGCGATGGACCCGGGCGACCTCGCACGCATCGCCGAGGAACGGTTCACCGCCCAGCGCGTCCACGTGGTGGACACCCTGCCCGACGCGGTCAGCGCGGCCCTCGACCTGGTCGGGGTCCCGGATCCGACCGCGGACGACGACGTCTCGGGCGTCGGTGTGCTCATCACGGGTTCCGTGGTGACCGCCGGGGCCGCCCGCAGCCTGTTCGGAAAGGACGCACAGTGACCGACCCGACCCCCGGCCCCCGGGGCGCCGCGCACGAGCCCTCTGTGGACCCCTGGAAGGGGCTGCGGGGCATCATGGCCGGCACTCTCGTCCTCGAGGCGATCGTGATCGGTCTGGTGCTGACGGTCATCGCCCGGCTCGACGGCGGCGCCCACTTCCAACCGTGGAAGGTGTGGTTCGTCAGCCTCCTCGCGGTCGCGATGCTCGTGGCCAGTGGACTCCAGCGCAAGCCCTGGGCGATCCCGCTGAACCTCACGCTCGCGGGTCTGGCCGTCGCCGGCTGGGCCGTGCACTGGTCGATGGGGGTCTGCGGGCTCATGTTCGCCGCGGTCTGGGCGTACATCCTGTACCTGCGCCGGGACCTGACCCGCCGGATGGCCGGTGGCTATCTGCCCAGCCAGCACGACTGACGGCTCCGGACGGTCGGCGTGGACACCGGGCTTGTAGGATCGCCCTCGTGACCGAGAGAACTTTCTTCCTCATCAAGCCCGACGGTGTCGAGCGCGCGCTGACCGGGACCATCCTGGCCCGTATCGAGGCCAAGGGCCTCAAGATCGTCGCCATGGACATGCGTCAGGTGTCCCGGGAGACGGCGGCCGAGCACTACGCCGAGCACTCCGAGCGTCCGTTCTACGGGGACCTGCTCGAGTTCATCACCTCCGGTCCGGTCGTCGCCGGCGTGCTCGAGGGCCCCCGGGCGATCGCCGCGTGGCGTCAGCTCGCCGGGGGCACCGACCCTGTGGAGAAGGCCGCGCCCGGCTCCATCCGTGGCGACTTCGGTCTCGAGACCCAGTTCAACCTCGTCCACGGCTCGGACTCCGAGGAGTCCGCCGCCAGTGAGATCGCGCTCTGGTTCCCCGGTCTGTAGATCCCCGTCCTCCCGCAGTGATCGAGCTGCGCGCGCCCGTCGGCCCCGAGGCCCGGCGGGCGCGTTTGCGTTCGGTGGTGCCGGGCGACGACGTTTCGGCGGCGGGTGTGGGAGAATGGTCGAAGCCCATCCTGGCGAGTGGACCACCAGTCCGCCCCGGAACGGGCGCCCGCCACCCGTGGCCCGGTTCGTCCCGGTGCCGCGGACCACAAGACGTCGTCCCACCCAGGTGGGGCCCAGACAAGAAGACGCCCGACCCCGTGCGGCGGCGTGGGTCACCGGTATCCGGTGACGTGATCGCGCCCGGAGTCCGGCCGGAGGAGACACGTGTCGGATCCGAACCTGACAATCGACGACATCAACGCGCTTCCCGAGAGGATGCGTGCGCACGCGGCCGCCAGGGCCGTGGGCATGAGCAGCAGGGAATTCCTGGCCGCCATGGCCGGGATCGGCGTGGAGATCAAGAGCGCCCAGTCCGGGGTGACCAGGCAGGTGCTGCTCGACTGGTTCACCAGCCGCGGGCAGGACACGGGGACGGCGTCCGGTGTCGCGCCGGCAGGGGACACCGGTGCCCAGGCGCCGGCGGCCGAGGCGTCCGCGACCGACGCCCCCGCCCGGAAGGCCCCGGC
>NZ_JAALDN010000225.1 GCF_014144855.1 Dietzia maris
CCCCGGGGGACGGGGCCCGGCCTCGCGCTGGCGCTCGTGCACGCGGTCTCGCCGGCGGCGGTCTCCGCGGCCGCGGCGACGACACTCGTGCTGGGGATGTGCTCCGCGCTGGCGGGTTGACATCGCGCCACCGACGCGAACTACTATGCAACGTAGTAGTAACTGGCCCGCTCGCGGGTCGGTCCCCGTTCTCGATAGCACCCGCAGGAGACCTGAAGTGTCCCGTCGTCCGAGCGTCCCGGTCATCGCGTTGTCCCTCGTGGTGGCCGTACTCCTCGCCCTCGTGGCGATCCTCCTCGCCCGCGAGGTGGGCGGGGGCGAACCGTCGGCCGACGGGTCCGCCGCGGGGACGTCGGAGGTGTCCGACGACCGCCAGACCAGCCCGGAACAGGCCCCCGGCCCGGAGTCCATGGAGGGCATCGCGCGCTTCGAGGAGGGCGACCCGATGGCCATGGGGCCCGTCGACGCACCGGTCGTGATGACCATGTACACCGACTTCCGCTGCCCGTTCTGCGCCAAGTTCTCCCGCGAGGTGGAGCCCGCCCTGGTCGAGGAGTACGTCGAGAAGGGCGACCTGCGGATCGAATGGCGGGACCTGCCGATCTTCGGTGAGCAGTCGATGGCCGCCGCGCGAGCCGGCCGCGCCGCCGCCGACCAGGGGCGGTTCTGGGAGTTCACCGAGGTGGTCTTCGCCGACTCCCCCGACCGCGGTCATCCGGACCTCGGCGAGGAGAAGTTGGTCGGGTACGCCCGCGAGGCCGGCGTCGCCGACATCGAGCGCTTCCGCGAGGACATGACCAGCGACCGGTACGACGAGGCGATCCGGGCCGACTACGAGGCGGCCACCGCACTCGGTGCCACCTCGACCCCGACGTTCCTCATCAACGGCACGGGCATCATCGGCGCCCGCTCCACGGAGACGTTCCGCAACGTCATCGACAGCTCACTCGACGGGTGACGTGGGCCCGATGACCGAACAGATCGGACTGATCGGCGGATTCCTCGGCGGCGTCCTGAGCATCCTCAGCCCGTGCTCGGCCCTGCTGCTGCCCGCCTTCTTCGCCTACGCCTTCGGAACCCGCCGGGTGCTCCTCGCCCGGACCGGGCTGTTCCTGCTCGGCCTCGCCATCGTCCTGGTCCCGCTCGGCGCGGGGGTCGGGGCCATCGGTTCGCTGTTCACCGTCCACCGCGGGACCGTGACGTTGATCGGTGGCCTCGTCGTCGTCGCCCTGGGTGTCTACACCGCGCTCGGGGGCGGCTTCCGGCTCCCCGGACTCTCGGACGCCTCGTCCCGCGTCACGGGCAGCGGCCCCGTGGCCGTCCTCGCGCTGGGCGCCCTCTACGGGTTCGCCGGATTCTGCTCGGGCCCGCTGCTCGGCGGTGTCCTCACCCTGGCGATGGCCGGGGGTTCGCCCGCCTACGGTGCGGCCGTCATGGGCGCCTACGCGGTCGGCATGGTCGTCCCGCTCGCGGTGCTCGCCCTGGCGTGGGACCGGCTGGGCGTGTCGCGTCGGCGATGGATCCGCGGTCGCGACGTCACCCTGGGACCCATCCGCACGCACACCACCTCACTCATCGCCGGGGTGCTGTTCATCGTGGTGGGACTGCTGTTCGTCCTCACCGACGGCACCGCGGCCCTCGGCTCGGTGATGGGAGTGGACGCCCAGTTCGACCTGCAGCTCGCCATCGAGCGCCGGGTCGCGGGGATCGACGACCTGTGGTTCGCCGTCGCCGCGCTGGCCGTGGCCGCCGTCGGCCTCGCGGTGTGGGCGCTACGCGACCGCCGCCGCG
>NZ_JAALDN010000226.1 GCF_014144855.1 Dietzia maris
AGCGGGGACAGCAGGGCGGCGGTGGCCGCGACGGCACCGGCGACCAGGCGGCTCGCGGCGCGGCGGGGAGGAGACGTGTGCATGGGATCACTGTCTCATCAACACATGTCTAGTTGGCGTCCCTCCCGAGGCCTTCCGGGGCACGCGGGGAGGCCTCGGGAGGCCCCGGGAGGGACGCCCGGCCCGTCAGTCGACGGGCGGGGCCGCGGGGAGTCGGACGACCTGGCCGGCGTAGGAGAGGCCGGCGCCGAACCCGATGCACAGTGCGACGTCGCCCTGCTTGGACTGGCCCTCGCGCAGCATGGTCTCCATGGCCAGCGGGATCGAGGCGGCCGAGGTGTTGCCGGTCTGCTCGATGTCGTTCGCGATCGCCACGGTGTCGGGCAGACCGAGGTGCTTGGCCATCGCCGAGTTGATACGGCCGTTGGCCTGGTGCGGGACGAATGCCTGGATCTGCTCCGCGGTCACGCCCGCCGTCTCCAGCGTCTCGGCGCACACCTTCGAGACCTGCACCGCGGCCCAGCGGAACACCTTGGACCCGTCCATGGTCAGGTAGGGCTGCAGTACGTCCTCGGCGCCGGAGTCGACCTCGTCGATGTAGGCCTTGAAGTCCTTGGTCTGGCTGATGGCGCTGCCCTGCTCGCCGTCGGAACCCCACACCACCGGGCTGATGTCGTTGGTTTCGGAGGGGCCCACCACCGCGGCACCGGCGCCGTCGCCGAAGATGAACGCCGTGTTGCGGTCGGTGAAGTCGATGCCGTCGCTCATCTTCTCCACACCGATCACCACGACGTACCGGGAGGCGCCGCCACGGATCATGTTCGTCGCGACCGCCAGGCCGTACCCGAACCCGGCGCAGCCGGCGGTGAGGTCGAACGCGGCGATGCCGTTACGTCCGAGGTTCGTGGCCACCTGGGGCGCGGCGTGGGGCACCTGCGTCCAGTTGGTCGACGTGCACAGGATGACCGCGTCGACGAACTCGGGGTCGATCCCGGCGGAGACCACGGCCTTCTTCGCCGCCTCGGTGGACATCATGACGATCGACTCGTCGGCGCTCGCGAAACGGCGGTTGAGGATCCCGGACCGCTCGTAGATCCACTCACTGGTCGAGTCGATCGTCTCGCAGATCTCCTCGTTGCTGACGACGCGCCCGGGGCGGTACGCGCCGATACCCAGCAGGGTGGTGCCGGTGGCGCCCCCGCTGGTCGCGATGGTCACGGTCTCGTTGGAATCCGCCATACGGATGTAGCTCCTCGTCGGTGTGCGGTTCGGGATCGGGCCGTGCTCACGCGGCCCGTGACGTTACTTCCCCGCAACAGTACTGGGGTCGGTGGGAACATCGGCGCATACGACCGCGACGTTTCGCCCCCGACAGCGCCCACCCCCGGCGATGCCCACCGCCGACAGCGTCCAGGCGCGTGGGCACCCGGCTCACCCGCGGGCGAGCCCCTCGAGCCA
>NZ_JAALDN010000227.1 GCF_014144855.1 Dietzia maris
GACGGCGGCCCCGGCCGCGCGGCCGTCCGCCCGCAGCAGGGAGGTGAAGGCGTGCAGCGAGGGGTCGAGGTCGCCCACCCGGTCGAAAGCCGCGTCGAGGGTGGCCAGCGCGCCGACGGCACCGGTGCGTACGGCCTCGGCGGTCTCGGCGGCGGAGAGGGGGTCGGTGGTCACGGCCATGATCGTACGACCCCGGCGGTGTCCGCCCATGGCGATCATCACGGTGGGAGGCCCCGCTCGGCGGGTAGCCTGGGGCGATACCGACGAAGTCGGATGCACGACCGGGCCCGTCGACCGGCTGGGCCGTCCTTCCACACGAGGACCGAATGGAACGCAAGAGCAATACCGTCTTCCGCAACGTCGCGATCGCGGGCGTGATCATCCTGGCGATCGTCGGCTTCTCGTTCTTCACAGGAGATGACCGTGACTACGCCGAGGTCGACACGTCGGTGGCGTTGGCGCAGGTCGACGCGGGGAACGTGAAAGAGGCGCTGATCGAGGACCGGGAGCAGCAGCTCCGGCTCACGCTCGAGACCCCGATCGCCCCGGAGGACGGAGCGGACGAGACCGACAAGCTCCTCGCCAAGTACCCGGAGCGGGCGGCGGACCAGGTCTTCGACCGGGTGGCCGCGGCGGAGCCGGAGAAGTACGACACCGCGGTCAACCAGCAGGGTTTCCTGTCGCAGATGCTCTCGTTCCTGCTGCCGATGCTCATCCTGTTCGGGTTGCTGTTCTACTTCATGTCCCGCATGCAGGGCGGCAAGGGCGGACTGTTCGGCGTGGGCAAGTCGCGCGCCGTGGAGTTCACCAAGGACATGCCCCAGACCACGTTCACCGACGTCGCGGGCGAGGACGAGGCGGTCGAGGAACTCAACGAGATCAAGGACTTCCTCCAGAACCCGGCGCGCTACGAGCGTCTCGGCGCCAAGATCCCGCGCGGTGTGCTGCTCTACGGCCCGCCCGGAACGGGCAAGACCCTGCTGGCCCGCGCGGTCGCGGGTGAGGCCGGGGTGCCGTTCTACTCGATCTCGGGTTCGGATTTCGTCGAGATGTTCGTCGGTGTCGGCGCCTCGCGGGTGCGCGACTTGTTCGAGAAGGCCAAGCAGAACGCGCCCTGCATCGTGTTCGTCGACGAGATCGACGCGGTGGGTCGGCACCGTGGCTCGGGCACCGGCGGCGGCCACGACGAGCGTGAGCAGACGCTCAACCAGCTGCTGGTCGAGATGGACGGGTTCAGCGAGCGCGAGACCGTCATCATGATCGCCGCGACCAACCGTCCGGACGTCCTCGACCCGGCGTTGCTACGGCCGGGGCGTTTCGACCGCCAGGTCCCGGTGACCAATCCCGACCTCAAGGGTCGCGAGGCGATCCTCGCCGTCCACTCCGCGGGCAAGCCGCTGGCCGAGAACGTCAACATGACCTCGCTTGCCAGGCGCACGATCGGGATGTCGGGCGCGGACCTGGCCAACGTGCTCAACGAGGGCGCCCTGCTCGCGGCCCGGCTGGGTCGCGACGAGATCGACATCGACATCCTCGAGGAGGCCACCGACCGGGTGGTGGGCGGACCCCGCCGCAAGCACCGTGTGATCAGCGAGCACGAGAAGAAGGTCACCGCGTACCACGAGTCCGGCCACGCGCTGGCGGCGTGGGCGATGGAGGACCTCGAGCCCGTCCACAAGGTCACCATCCTCGCGCGTGGGCGCACCGGTGGTCACGCACTGGTGGTCCCCGAGGACGACAAGTCCTTGATGACCCGGGCGGACATGATCGCCCGCGTCGTCATGGCGATGGGTGGCCGCGCTGCCGAGGAGTACGTCTTCGGCGAGCCCACCTCGGGCGCCAGCTCGGATATCGAGCAGGCCACCCGGATCGCGCGGACGATGGTCGCCGAGTACGGCATGAGCGCGAAGCTCGGTGCGGTGAAGTACGGCGGCGAGGGCGGGGACCCGTTCCTCGGCCGCGGCGGTTCCGCGGCGGGGGAGTACTCGCCCGAGGTCGCCAAGATCATCGACGACGAGGTGCGCCGCATCATCGACTCCGCCCACACCGAGGCCTGGCAGGTCCTCGAGTCCAACCGCGACATCCTCGACGCGGTCGCGGGCGAGCTCCTCGAGAAGGAGACCCTGCGGCAGGACGACCTCGAGAGGCTGTTCGCCGACGTGGTCAAGCGGCCGCGGATCACCGAGTTCGACGACTTCGGTGGACGCATCCCGTCGGCCCGTCCGCCCATCAAGACCCCGGGGGAACTGGCCAGGGAGCGTGGCGAGCCGTGGCCCCCGCCGG
>NZ_JAALDN010000228.1 GCF_014144855.1 Dietzia maris
TGATGATCGGGTAGCGGTCGGACGGGCATCGGGTGGGTGTGTTATCTCGGCACATCGTGGACACCGGATCTCACCTCTTCGGTGACACCGGATCTCAGGGGTTCGTGCACAACTACCACCGACGAGGCCGCCGGCCTCAGGACGACCTGAGCTGGGGCCGGCGACTACGACCTATCGGGGGGTGAACACTTCTGGGACCGTGTTCTGCCGGTGCTCGTACTCCGCCAAGTGTTCTGCGCGCAGTCGCGTCCAGTGCTTGGTTGGGTTGACCATGTGGACGCCCCGGACGGTGTAGGACGGGACGTATCTGCCTCGTACCTCAAGGGCGACCAATGGCAGCGGGAACGAGAACACGACCTCGCCGGTGTCGATATCCGAGAGCAGGAACTCGTTGTCCGTGATCGTTCGGTAGTACTGGCGACCACCGAACGTGGACGGCAGAGATACGTGAAAGCCCTGATAGTAGACCTGCCGGTTGGCTCTGGTGACTTCGACCAGCGCTTGGTCCGCAGCCCGCTCAGGAGCATCGTCGCCTGGCTCGTCGGGAAGTACGTGCCCGGCTTTGGAGATCGTCAAGGAGGCTCGACTCAGGTCGCTGTTGCGTCGGCGGCGAGCCTGGCGGTACTGGGAGGCTTTGGCCTCGAGGACCTCCATTCGGATCGGTTCGGTCGCTGCGGTGTGCTCGAGCAGATCCCACGCGGTCTTCGGGGTGGACTGATCCAGGACCTGATGCGGGCGGCGATGGTTGTAGTGCTCGCGGAACCTCGTGATTCGCTCCCGCAGCTGCTCGAGCGTGGCGGGCCGGTTCGCGTTCAGAAATCGTGTCAGCGTCTGGTGCGAGCGTTCGTTCTTGCCCTGGGTGGTCGGCCTCCCCGGCAGTCCGGTGATGGGCATGGTGCCGCGCGAGGCGAGGAACACCTCGACCGTTCCGATGGTCCCCGAGCGCAGCTGGTTGAACGCCGACGAGTTGTCCGACAGCAACTCTTGTGGAGCGCCGTGCTCATCGATCGCCCGGCGCAGAACGTGCTGGGTGTCGGCGCTGTTCTCGCCGCGGGTATGTGCCCACGAGCCGACGTCGTAGCGGGTCGCGTCGTCGAGCACTTGGTAGACGGTCACCGTCTGCCCGTCCGCGAGTCTGTACTCGAACGCGTCCAGCTGCCACAGCGACATGGCCGTGGCGCGCACGAACGGGATGTACGAGGACTTCGGGCGCTTCTTCGGGGCCGCATCGACCTGGCCGACCGCGGACAACAACCGGCCGATGGTCTCCACCGACGGAATGAGTTTGCCGGGGAACGTCTCTTGCATCGCGGCCTCGTAATGGATCGATCGCGGTCCGTAGTCCCAGCCATCTGCTTTGAGCTGCTTGCGGATGCGCACCAGCTCGTTGACCACGTCCGGGCCGTATCTGCGAGCCGGGGCCCTCGGGGCCCGTGAACGTGGATGCAGCGCCGCCGTGGACTCCCTGGCTGCCCGGGCGCGCACCTTGTAGAACACGCTGCGCGAGACCTTCACCGAGCGACAGAACTCGGTCACCGTC
This sequence comes from Dietzia maris, assembly GCF_014144855.1. GTDB lineage: Bacteria > Actinomycetota > Actinomycetes > Mycobacteriales > Mycobacteriaceae > Dietzia > Dietzia kunjamensis. The sequence goes on from NZ_JAALDN010000228.1 coordinate 1,541, forward strand.
AACGCGTGCGGCTGAGTGGGGTCGTAATTGATGATCGAAGCCCGCGTACGGGGCGAAAGCGAATTGGACATCCCGCGACCCTCACCCACCCCACCGCGAAATCTGTACACGATGTGGTGAGACAGCGTGTCCACGATGTCATGAGATCGTGTGTCCTCGAAGTGATGAGACAGGACAGGACGGGCATCGGGTAGCGGCATGCGCCCGTCCGACCGCGGGGCGGCTATGTCGTTGCCGTGGCGAGGTGCCGTCTCATGTTCGGGCCGTCGAGGGCGATGAT
>NZ_JAALDN010000229.1 GCF_014144855.1 Dietzia maris
CGCCGCCGGCTCCGGGCGCGGGGGACTTCGCCGCCCTGCTCGAGCGGCGGGGTGTCGTCCTGCCCGAGGGCGTGGACCCGGTCGCCACGGCCACCGAGGCCTGCGGCCGGTTCGACGGCGGGCAGCAGATGGACGAGGTCTCCGGATGGCTGGGTGAGCGGGCCCGCCTCGACGCGGACGGCCAGGGCTTCTTCCTCGGCGCCGCGGTGGGGACCTACTGCCCGGAGAACTTCCCCAAGCTCGGCTGAGGCACGCCCGGCCGGGTCACGCCCGGCGGGGGAGTGCTCGGCGGGGGAGTGCTCGGCCGTGTCACGCCCCGCGCGGCCGGGTCACATACGGCCGTACCGGGCCCGCCCGATCGAGTAGAGGCCGTACAGGGCGATCCCCGCCCCGGTGAGCACCAGCAGAACCTGACCGAAAGGTTGCTCGCCGACCACCCGCAGTGCGGCGTCCAGCCCGCCCGCCTTCTCCGGATCCGCGGTCACGACGGCCGCGATCACCAGGCCCCCGAGGATCGCCAAGGCGATGCCCTTGGCGACATACCCCACCCGGCCCGTGATGATCATGGCCCGGCCGACCTCACCGGACCCGGTGCGTTCGAGGTCCTCGACGAACTTCGTGGTCGCCCCCTTGTAGACGTGGTAGCCGCCCACCGCGAGGATGGCGAGCCCGGCGACGACCAGGGCCATCTTCCCCACCCCGGAGCCGAGCAGCCCGGCCGTGGCGCCGGAGGCGGTCGCGGAATCGGACCCCCCGCCCCCGGAGGCGAACCGCGCGGTGGTCAGTCCCAGGACCACGTACACGGCCGCCTTGGCCGCGGCCTTGATCCGGTCAGAGGTCTCCTCGGACCCGAGGAACAGCTCGGTGATCTGCCACAGACCCAGCGCGAGGAAGCCCACGGCGCCGACCCATAGCATGACCTGACCGCCCGGTGCGCTCGCGATCTCCGCCAGCGGACGGCGATCCAGCCGATGAGCAGATGGAGCACGCCGTTCATGACGTATCCGGCGCGGGCCAGCCACTCGAGCGCGGGATGGTCGGCGGCGGAGCGCGCGGCGCCGGAGACGGTGGCAGAACGTATCGGGGAGTTCATGGGTGAACTCTCCCACGTCGCCGCGGATTCACCACTCGAACCCTGTCACCACTCGATCTCGCCGAGGACCTCGTTGCGACGGCGCAGTTCCGCCAGCCGCAGTTCGGCCGCGCGGTGCTCCTCCATCCGCATCCGCGCCTGTTCGGCGAGGGCGTCGGCCTCGACCTCGGCGAGCAGGAGCTGGAGTCGGTCCTTCTGCTCACGGAGCGTCTCCACCGAGGTGTCCATGGCGATGAGCTTCCGGGAACCGGCCACGGCGTGGAGGAAGGGGTTGCGCTCGAGGATCAGGCGCGCCTCCTCGGGGGCCAGCACCCTCGACAGTTTGAGCAGGACCGGATAGCCCTGCCCCTGTCCCTGCCGGTCAGTCTCGGGGTCGTGTCCGGGATCCAGTGCTGCGGCGACGACCTTGAGCGGCCGGGCCCGGGGCGAGGAACTCCGGAAGTCGAACTCGTCGGTGTCCATGTGGTCCGGCTCCTTCCCGGCGTCCTGCCCGGCAGTGGCTGCTTACCTGCCACCACCGTAGGCGTACCGGCCGGGACGGCCGGGCGGTTCAGGGTTTTTGCGCTCCGGAGGGGCTCAGCAGCTGTAGCGGGGTGTGCGGGACGACCGCGTCCCGGCGGTGTGCCCGCCCGGCGCCGATACACTCGAGCTGTGACTACCGGCAATGAAGGCGCAACCGACCTCGACTACCTGCTCCGCCAGATGGCAGAGGGCATCGAGCAGGCTCCCGTGAACTTCCCGATCACCCTGGTGATCAACGGGAACATCTGGGAAGGGAACCTCACCACCGAGGGTGAGTTCATGCGGATCCAGGCGGCCACCTTCGACGCGCTGACGGGTGATGAGAAGTCCGAGCAGGTGGCTGATGCCCAGGCCAGTGCATTCCGGCAGATCGGCATCACGAAGTACGAGGAGGCACTGGACGGGGAGGACAGGGTGGCCTCGTTCATCCACGTCACGGACGCCTGGCAGAGGGGAGAGAAGGCTCCGATCCCGGTCATGCGCGTCCGGATCTCGTCGGTGGATGCGTGGACCTTCGGCCACGCGAGTAGCTAGAAAGGCGCCGCCCGCCCGGCCATCGAGGTGATGACCGCGCGGGCGGCGCCCGGCACTACTACCGAAGTCGATGCCCGCCCCGGCCTGCGCGGGGGCAGGTCAGGGCGGGCATGAGGGTCAGCAGTCGTAGTAGAGCTCGAACTCGTGCGGGTGCGGACGGAGGTTCACCGGGGCGATCTCCTTCTCGCGCTTGTACGAGATCCAGTTCTCGATGAGGTCCTCGGTGAACACGCCACCCTCGGTGAGGTACTCGTGGTCCTGCTCGAGACGGTCGATGACGGCGGGCAGCGAGGTGGGCGCCTGCGGGATGTCGGCGGCCTCCTCCGGCGGGAGCTCGTAAAGGTCCTTGTCGACCGGGGCCATCGGCTCGATCTTGTTCTTCACACCGTCGATGCCGGCCATCATCATCGCGGCGAACGCGAAGTACGGGTTGCCGGACGAGTCGGGGCAGCGGAACTCGATGCGCTTGGCCTTGGGGTTGTTGCCGGTGATCGGGATCCGGACACACGCCGAGCGGTTGCGCTGCGAGTACACAAGGTTGATCGGGGCCTCGTAGCCCGGGACGAGCCGGTGGTACGAGTTGATCGTGGGGTTGGTGAACGCCAGCAGCGACGGCGCGTGGTGCAGGATGCCGCCGATGTAGTAGCGGGCGATGTCGGACAGCCCCGCGTAGCCGGACTCGTCGTGGAACAGCGGCTTGCCGTCCTTCCACAGCGACTGGTGGGCGTGCATGCCCGAGCCGTTGTCGCCGAAGAGGGGCTTGGGCATGAACGTGGCCGACTTGCCGTTCTTCCAGGCGGTGTTCTTGACGATGTACTTGAACAGCTGGACGTCGTCCGCGGCGTGCAGCAGGGTGTTGAACTTGTAGTTGATCTCCTGCTGGGCGCCGGCCACCTCGTGGTGCAGACGCTCGAGCTCGAAACCGGCGTTGGTGAGATTGGTCGACATCTCGTCGCGCAGGTCGACGAAGTGGTCGTACGGGGCGACCGGGAAGTACCCGCCCTTCTCGCGGACCTTGTAGCCGAGGTTGGCCGAACCGTCGGCCTCCTGGGAGGCACCGGTGTTCCAGTGGCCGGCGCTGGAGTCGACCTCATAGAAGCCGTGGTTCGTGCCGGAGCCGTAGCGGACGGAGTCGAAGACGAAGAACTCGGCCTCGGCCCCGAAGAAGCAGGTGTCGGCGATGCCGGTGGAGAGCAGGTACTCCTCGGCCTTGCGGGCGACGTTGCGCGGGTCGCGGCTGTAGGCCTCACGGGTGAAGGGGTCGTGGACGAAGCAGCTGATGTTGAGCGTCTTGGCCCTGCGGAAGGGGTCGAGACGGGCCGTCGCGACATCCGGCAGGAGCATCATGTCGGACTCGTGGATCGACTGGAACCCCCGGATGGAGGAGCCGTCGAAGGCCAGGCCGTCCTCGAACATGTCCTCGTCGAACGCCGCTGCGGCGATCGTGAAGTGCTGCTCGTTACCCGGCAGGTCGGTGAACCGGATGTCGACGTACTCGACGCCCTCGTCCTTGACGTACTTGATGACCTCGTCCGGCGTGGAGAATGCCACGATTCGCTCCTCGTCTCTGAAGTGCGACGGGAAACCGGTGTCTCCCGTCGTGCGGTGACCTCACGATATGGGCGAGGTGTTGCCCGGCCGTCAAGCGAATGTTTCGCTGGTGTTACGTCACCGGCCGGGTGGGTCCCTCCCAATAGGGTCAGTTTAGTCACCCGAAGCGGGGTATCGCCGACATGGGGATCGGCAGGTCGCCCGGCTACCCTGGGCAGTATGCGTGACGTTGCGGGATCATGGTTGTCCGGCCCCACCTCCGGCAGTGGGCCGGAGCAGAAGTACAAGGGTGAGAATCTCGGTCTCCCGGCGTCCGGCGCGGGCTCGATCGCCCCGTTGGGCGTTCGTGTCGGCGCGCTGGCGGTGGACTGGTTCCTCGCCTACGGGCTGGTCGCCGTCATCGTGATGCTGCTCGGCCCGGAGACGCTGGGGGGCGACTCGTTCTCCGCCGTCTCCAGCTGGGCCGTGCCACTGCTGTGGGGCGTGAGCGGCGTGGTCTGCGTGTGGCTGTTCGCCCAGACGCCGGGGCAGGCGCTGGTCGGCATCGGCACGGCACGGGTCGACGCCGAGGAGCGGGTGGGTTTCGTCCGTGCGCTGGTGCGCGTGGTGTTCATCTTCTTCCTGCTGCCCCCGCTCATCCAGGACGAGGACGGACGCGGCATGCACGACCGCGCCACCGGCACCACTCTGATCCGTACCCGTTGATCCGTACCCGCTGACGAGACGACGCCCGCCGCCCGGGACGGGCGGCGGGCGTCGTGAGCCCGGTGGCTGCGACAGCCTGACGGCGGACGGCTCAGCCGCGGCGGCGGGCGCTGCGCTGGATGTTGCGCACCTTCGCGCCCTGGGGGACCGGGCCCTTGGGCATCTGGTTCTGAATGCCGGTCTTGGTGCTCAGCGCGCGGAGCCGGGTGTCGAGGGCGTCGACCTTCGCCCGGCTGATGTTCATCGGGTATCGGGTGAGCCGGCGGTTCAGCTTGCGCAGTGGCACCTGCTCGGGGGTCGCGTCCTGCTCCTCGCCGACGATCAACTCGTAGATCGGGGTGTCGCCGACGACCCGGGCGACCTTCTTCTTCTCCTGTGCCATGAGCGGCTTGAGCCGGCGCGGCTCGCCCTCGCCCACGATCACGATCCCGCACCGGCCGACCACGCGGTGGACCGCGTCGAAACTCGTCGTGGCGGCGACGGCCTGGTTGACCCGCCACCCGGAGCGCAACTGGTCCAGGGCCCACGCGGCCGCGCCCGGCTGCCCCTCGGCCTTGCCGTACACCGTGTTCTGCACGCGGCGCGAGAAGATCACCATCGCGAGCATGAGGCCGGTGAGCACACCGAGGGGGAGCATCCACCACTCGCCGCCCCACAGCATGCCGAGGAGGAAGAACACGACCGTCGACAGGACGACCGCGCCGATCATCAGCGGCCACAGGAGCTTGTCCTGCTTGGACTGGATCTTCAGCGCCTGCCACATCTGGCCGCGTTGTTCCTTGCCCGCCTGCCGCCGGACGGCCCGGGCCGCCTTCTTGTCCGCCTTGGTGAGCTCGCTCTTCGCCATGGTCATCAGGATACGTGCCCGCCACCGCGGTCCGGGAACCGCGGCTGACCCGAGGGGTGACCCGCCCCGGCCGACTGTGGGCGGGTCAGACGCGGGCGCGCTCGCGGTCCAGGACGCTCGACGCCTCCTGGGACGCCGAACCCCCTGTCGTCAGCTGCTGCAGGTGCTCCGGAACCGCCTGCCCGCGGTGCTCCAGCGCCTGGACGTAGAGGCGGCCGGCTCGGTACGACGAGCGGACGAGCGGTCCGGCCATGACGCCGGCGAAACCGATCTCACGGGCCTGATCGGACAGCTCGACGAACTCCTCGGGCTTGACCCAGCGGTCGATCGGGTGGTGCAGCGGGCTGGGCCGGAGGTACTGCGTGATGGTGAGGATGTCGCAGCCGGCGGAGTGCAGGTCGCGCATCGCGTCGACGATCTCGTCGGTGGTTTCGCCCATCCCCAGGATGAGGTTGGACTTGGTGACGAGGCCGAAGTCGCGCGCGGCGCGGATCACGTCGAGGGAGCGGTCGAACCGGAACGCCGGGCGGATCCGCTTGAAGATCCGCGGCACGGTCTCGAGGTTGTGCGCCAGCACCTCGGGACGCGACTCGAACACCTCGGCCAGCTGGTCCGGGTCCCCGTTGAAATCGGGGATGAGGTTCTCGACCCCCGTGTTGGGGTTGAGCTCGTGGATCTTGCGGACGGTCTCCGCGTAGAGCCAGGCCCCGCCGTCCTCCAGGTCGTCGCGCGCGACGCCCGTGATGGTGGAGTAGCGCAGACCCATCTCGCGCACGGACTCGGCCACGCGCCGCGGCTCGTCACGATCGAGGGCGCTGGGCTTGCCGGTGTCGATCTGGCAGAAGTCGCAGCGGCGGGTGCACTGCTCGCCGCCGATGAGGAACGTGGCCTCCCGGTCCTCCCAACACTCGTAGATGTTGGGGCAGCCGGCCTCCTCGCACACCGTGTGCAGGCCGCCGCTCTTGACCAGCGTCTTGAGTTCCTTGTACTCGGGACCCATGGTGGCCCTCGTACGGATCCACGACGGCTTGCGCTCGATCGGCGTCTCGGCGTTGCGGGCCTCGATACGGAGGAGCTTGCGGCCTTCAGGAGTCACAGTCACGGCCGCAAGCCTACGCTCGAATCACGCCACGGGCAGTCGGCCGTCCAGCGCCTCCACCATGTCGGAGGTGACCTGGTCCAGAACCTCCGACACCGGCACCACGCGACCGAGTTCGGCGCTGAGCGACGTGACCCCGGCGTCGACGATCCCGCAGGGGACGATCCGCGAGAACGCGGTCAGATCGCAGTCGCAGTTGAGGGAGAACCCGTGCATCGTCACGCCCCGCTGGACACGGATCCCGATGGCGGCGATCTTGCGCTCGGGCCTGCCGTCCGAGGCCGCACACCACACCCCGGAGCGCCCGTCGACGCGCCCGGCTTCCACGCCGAGTCGCGCGCAGGTGGTGATGAGGGCCTGCTCGACACGACGGACGTACTCGACCACGTCGATGGGGTCGGTCAGCGCGACGATCGGGTACCCCACCAGTTGGCCGGGTCCGTGCCAGGTGATCCGGCCGCCGCGGTCCACGTCGACGACCGGGGTCCCGTCGGTGGGACGGTCGGACGGCTCGGTGCGCTTGCCGGCGGTGTAGGTGGCGGGGTGCTCCAGGAGGAGGATCGTGTCGCCCCGCTGCCCGTCGGCGCGCTCCTCGGCGAGGGCACGTTGGAGCTCCCAGGTGGGGCTGTACTCGACGGTGCCGAGCCGACGGATCTCCGGGGGCGCCGGGTCACGGCGGAGGGACTGACCGGTGTGCGACATGTCCCCAGGGTAGGCCGAGGGGTGTGACGACGACGACGACGGGCGCCCTCCGTGAAGGAGGACGCCCGTCGCGGGGTTCAGCGGAACCTACCGATCAGCCGGCTTCACAGGTCGAGGTCACCGTCGAACTCGGCCTTCTCCAACCGGTCCTTCACCGTGGTGAGGAAGCGGCCGGCGTCGGCGCCGTCGATCAGGCGGTGATCGTAGGTCAGCGGCATGAAGCCCATCGACCGGATGGCGATCGACTCGCCGTCGGCGTCGGCATCCACCACGGGCCGCCGCACGATCGCGCCGGTGCCGAGCATCGCCGCCTGCGGCGGGACGAGGATCGGGGTGTCGAACAGGGCCCCCTCGCTGCCGATGTTGGTGATGGTGAACGTGCCGCCCTGGAGGTCGTCCGGCGTGAGCTTGGACGCCCGCGCCCGCTCGGCCAGGTCGATGATCGCCTTGGCCAGCCCCGGGATGTCCAGGTCCTGCGCGTTCTGGATGACCGGGGAGAGCAGCCCCGCCTCGGTGTCCACGGCGATCCCGAGGTTCACCGACCCGTGGTAGGTGATCTCGTTGGTCTTCTCGTCGTACGACGCGTTGACGTTCGGGTGCGACACCAGGGCCTCGACGACCGCCTTGGCGTAGAACGGCAGGTACGAGAGCTTGGCGCCGTGCTTGTCGGCGAACTGCTCCTTGATCTGCGAGCGCAGTTGCGCCACCCGGGTCATGTCCACCTCGAAGACCTGCGTGAGCTGAGCAGTCTGCTGCAGCGACTCACGGGTCTTCTGCGCCGTGATCTTGCGGATCCGGTTGGCCTTCTTGGTGGTGCCGCGCAGCTCCGCGAGCTCGGGCCGGACGCCGGCCTTCGACGGGCCGCCGCTGGGCGCCTTCTCTTCGGCCGGGGCCTCGGAACCGGAGTCGGAACCCGAGCCCTCGGCCGCCGCGAGGACGTCCTGCTTACGGATCCGGCCGCCGATGCCGGTGCCCTTGACCGAGTCCAGGTCGACGCCGTGCTCCTGCGCGAGCTTGCGCACGAGCGGGGTGACGTACGGCGAGCTGCCGGACTTGGCGGCCGCCGCGGGCTCGGCCCGCTCGGGCAGGTCGCCGGAGGGCCCGCTGTCGGACTTCTCCGACCCGCGCGGCTTCGCGGCCTTCTTCTCGCTCTTCTGCTCGGCCTTCTTCCCGGACGTCGACCCGGACCCGGACTCCGCCTTGGCGGCGGCCTTCTTCTCGGTCTCGGGGGTGTCCTCGGGGACCTCGTCCTCGTCGGAGGCGTCCACGCCCTCGTCCTTGGCGTCGGTGGCGTTCTGCTCCTCGGCCGACTGTTCGTCGGAGTCGGAGCCGGAATCGCCGGAGTCGTCGTCGGAGTCGCTTCCGGCATCGCCGTCGCCGATGACGGCGAGGGTGGCGCCGACGTCGACGGTCTCGTCCTCCTCGGCCACGATCTTCTGCAGGGTGCCGGCGACGGGGGAGGGGATCTCGGTGTCGACCTTGTCGGTGGAGACCTCGAGCAGGGGCTCGTCGACCTCGACGGTGTCGCCGACGGACTTGAGCCACTTGGTGATGGTGCCCTCGGTGACGGACTCGCCGAGTTCGGGCATGACGACGTCGGTGCCCTTGCCGCCGCCCCCGCCTCCGGAGGACTTCTTGGCCGGGGCGGGCTCCTCGGCGGGCTCGTCGTCCGCGGGCTCGTCCGCGGCATCCGACTCGTCGGCCTCGTCGGCCTGATCGTCAGAGTCGTCGGCCTCATCGGCGGAGTCAGAGCCGGAGTCGTCGTCGGAGTCGCTTCCGGCATCGCCGTCGCCGATGACGGCGAGGGTGGCGCCGACGTCGACGGTCTCGTCCTCCTCGGCCACGATCTTCTGCAGGGTGCCGGCGACGGGGGAGGGGATCTCGGTGTCGACCTTGTCGGTGGAGACCTCGAGCAGGGGCTCGTCGACCTCGACGGTGTCGCCGACGGACTTGAGCCACTTGGTGATGGTGCCCTCGGTGACGGACTCGCCGAGTTCGGGCATGACGACGTCGGTGCCCTTGCCGCCGCCCCCGCCTCCGGAGGACTTCTTGGCCGGGGCGGGCTCCTCGGCGGGCTCGTCGTCCGCGGAATCGTCGGCCTGGTCGGCCTCGTCGTCAGAGTCGTCGGCATCATCGGCGGAGCCGGAGCCGGCGCCGGAGTCGTCGTCGGACTCGTCCGAGTCGTCGGACCCGCCCGAGCCGTCGTCGATGACGGCGAGTTCCCCGCCGATCTCGACCGTCTCGTCCTCATCGGCGACGATCTTCTTCAGCGTGCCGGCGGCGGGCGACGGGATCTCGGTGTCGACCTTGTCGGTGGAGACCTCGAGCAACGGCTCGTCGACCTCGACCGTGTCCCCCTCCTTCTTGAGCCAGCGGGTTACCGTGCCCTCGCTGACGGATTCACCGAGAGCCGGCATCTGTACGGAGAAGGCCATGGTGTCGTGACTCCTCAAGAGTTCTCATTCGCTGCCAGCAAGCGCGGTCCGCGCCCGCGTGAGCGGCGTCGTGGGTGTGAGTTATCTGTTCGTCGTGTCGATCCGGGGCCGGATGCGCGGTGGCGCCCCCACCCAGGATCGTCGTCCATTGTGCCCTCTGCCACCTCTCGGCGTCGGCGGACGTGCCGATCCCGACCCCGGCCGGTGCCCGATTCGCCGGTCGCCCGCAGCGTGACGGGCGTCGGGCGTCGGTACGATCGTGTCCCATAGGCGGCCCTCACCCCGTACGGGGGCCCGACGGAAGGACCGACGGTGGGTATCCGTGACCTGTTCGGGCGTCGTGGGCCTCGGGTCCCGGCGGATCCGGCCGATCTCGACCACCTGCGCCGGTGGTGCCGCACCCGCGTGGGCGTGGAGGCGTATCTCGAGCCGGAAACCCTCGTCTCGGTCCCCGGCCTGTGCCTGGTGGCCTTCGACGGCGAATGGACCCGCAGGCCGGTCGGCGACGTGGCCACCGCGCGCAAACTCGCCGCGCAGTTGAAGCTGCCCCTGTTCGACGCCGCCGTCCAGGGCTACCCCCAACGGATGCGCGACTACGAGGAGGTCCGCATCAAGCGTGAGCGGCGCGAGCGGGCCGAGCGCCTCCGCGACCGGCTGCGCGAACCGGAGGGGGGCTAGCCGCGCTGACCCCGCCGCCCGCGGCCGACTCAGGCTCCGGCGGCGATGTCCTCGAGGACGGCGAGCATGGTCCGCACGGGCACCCCGGTTCCGCCCTTGGGCAGGTACCCCTCCGGGCCACCGTCGTTGTAGGCGGGGCCGGCCACGTCGATGTGCGCCCACTCGACGCCGTCCGCGACGAACTCGGAGAGGAACAGTCCGGCCGAGAGCATGCCGCCCCACCGGTGCGGGGTGACGTGGGTCAGGTCGGCCACCTCGGAATCCAGCCCGGCACGCAACTCCTCGGGCAGTGGCATCGGCCACCCGCCCTCGCCGACCGACCGGCTGAGGTCGGCCACCCGGTCGCGGAAGTCCTCGGTTCCCATGACACCCGGGGTCTTCTTGCCCAGCGCCACCATCTGCGCACCGGTGAGGGTGGCGGTGTCGATGAGATGGGACGGGGAGTCCTCGCAGGCGCGGACGATCGCGTCGGCCAGGATGAGCCGCCCCTCGGCGTCGGTGTTCTTCACCTCGACGGTCGTGCCCCCGTACATGGTCAACACGTCGCCGGGCCGGTACGCCGACGACGACGGCATGTTCTCCGCCATGGGCACGGTCGCCACCACGGTGAGATCCAAGCCCAGCCGCGCGGCGAGGATGACGGTGGCGACGACGGCCGCGGCGCCACCCATGTCCATGGTCATCTGCTCCATGCCGGCGGCCGGCTTGATGGAGATGCCGCCGGTGTCGAAGGTGATGCCCTTGCCCACCAGGGCCACGGTGGGTCGACCCTCGGCGCCCCGGTGGGTGAGCCGCACCATGCGCGGGCCGCGGGACGAGCCGCCGCCGACGGCGAGGATGCCGCCGTAGCCGCCCTCGGTGAGCGCCTCCTCGTCCAGCACCTCGACCTCCAGACCGGCGTCGCGGGCCAGTTCGGCGGCCCGGTCGGCGAACGATCCGGGGAACAGCAGGTTGGGCGGGGTGTTGACCAGATCGCGCGCCAGCCCG
>NZ_JAALDN010000022.1 GCF_014144855.1 Dietzia maris
GCCGGCATCGCCCCGCCACCCGGCCTCGCCCCGTCCCAGGCCCGCTCACCGCAGCCCGCCCCGCCTCCGCCTCCGGACCCGACCCCGCAGAGCCCGTGCCCGCGTACCGCGGCTGCGTGTGTGGACCTGGACGGGAACCGGGCGTGGCTGCAGTCCGGGGAGCGTCTGAGCTACGGGCCGGTGCGGATGTCCCACGGCATGGCCGGTTGGGAGACCCCCAGGGGGACCTATCAGGTCACGCGAAAGGTGCGGCACGAGGTGAGCCGGTTGTTCGACAACGCGCCCATGCCCTACGCGGTGTACTTCGTCGGGGGGATCGCGTTCCACGAGGGCGACCCCACGGTCGAGTCGCACGGCTGCATCCGCCTGGACCAGCCCGCGGCCGCCACCTTCTTCGATCGGCTGCAGGTCGGCGACACGGTGGTGGTCTTCTAGATCACCCGTACTAGATCACCCGCGCGTCCATCGTCCGGTGGCCCGAACCGGGGTCGGGGTGGACGTACTCGGCGGTGAAGGCGGCCCACGCCGACACCGCCGCCACCGTGACGAAGCCCAGGGCCGCCACGTAGGGCCCGAAGGTGACCGACGCGTCCGCCGGCAGGCCGGACAGCATGGGTTCCGCCTCCCCCGTGGAGGCGATGAGGATCCACACGAACGCGAGGTGTCCGACCAGGGCGCCCGCCGCGACCACCGCGGCGGCCAGTGCGAACGCGCCCAGTCGCGTCCCCGCGGTCGCCGCCACCAACAGGAGCATTCCCACCAGGCCCAGGTAGAGCACGGGTGCCACGCTGCGGACGTCGATGAGGTCGGTGATCCCCAGCGCGGTGATCTGCTCGCCCCGCCCGGTGCTCAACCAGGGCAGGTAGAGGCTGAGCAGGGCGACGGCCAGGCCTCCGACCTCCACCAGTGCGCAGAGCCGACTCCGTCCGCGGGATATGACCTTGGTCCGGGTGGGGGTCCTCGTGGGGAGGGGGATCCGGTGGGGTGGGGGAGGTGTGTACGCGGCCATGAGGATCGCCTTTCGGCGACGCCGGGCCGCCTGTGTGGTCCTGACCTGATGATATGCCCGAACCGTCAGTGCATCCACCCGATGCGGCGGGCCCGCGTCGGCCGGTGTCGCTCAGTCGCGGAGGTGTCGCCCCGCCTCGACGTCCGGGAAGAGGTAGTCGGCGGCGCGGGCCGCCCATACGGACCCGGCGAACACGAGGACGAACCCCAGCGCGGCCACGTAGGGGCCGAACGTCACGGATGCGTCGGACGGCAGCCCCGCCAGGATCGGGTCCGCGCTGCCGGTGGAGGAGCCGAGCGTCCACACGAATGCGAGGTGGGCGGCGAGCACGGCCAGCGCCACGATCGCGCTCGCGTAGGCGAAGGCGCCGAGTCGGGTCACCGTGGTCACCGCCACCAGGAAGGACATCAGGACCAGCCCGAGGAAGAGGACCGGAGCGACGCCGCGGACGTCGATGATCTCGGTGATGCCGATCGCCGTGATCTGTCCGCCCCCGTCGGTGGAGAGCCACGGGAGGTAGAGGCTGAGCAGTGCCGCTCCGAGGCCCGCCACCGCGATGAGGGCACCGATCCGGTTCCGCACGTGCGGGATGAGCCCGTCGCGGGAGGGGGACGTCTCGGAGCGGTCCTCGCGGTGGGGCGCGCGAGGCGTGTACGCGGTCATGTCGATCACCCTTCCGGCACGAATGTGCGCTTGTGGTTTACGTCACATCTTAGTCCTGGGTCGCCCGGGGATCCACCGCCGATCACCACCGCCGGTCATCGCCGGCGGTTCGTCCGGCGTGTCGGCTCGGCGGACATGGGATCCTCCGGCCACGGGTGTCTGGGGTACCGCCCCCGCATCTCCGCGCGCACCCCGGGATAGGCCTCGCGCCAGAAGAACGCCAGGTCCCGTGTCACCGCGAGCGGCCGGCCGGCGGGCGAGAGCAGGTGGACGGTCACGGGCACCCGGCCGTCGCAGACGCGGGGGGAGGTGGTCCAGCCGAAGCACTCCTGCAACTTCACCGCCAGCACCGGCGGGTCATCGGAGCCGACCTCGGGGTAATCGACGCGGTACGACGACGAGGAGGGCACCTGCAGGCGGTCGGGCACCAGCTCATCGAACCGACCGGCCTCGGGCCAGGGCAGCAGTCGGCGCAGCGCCGGGCCGAGGTCTCGTCCCGCCAGCCGGGAACCGTGGGCGAGGGCGTCGATCTCTGGGCCGAGCCAGTCGTCCAGCCGCTCCGCCAGCCCGTCGGCGGACACGTCCGGCCACGGCGGGCCGAGCTCCCGGTGCGCGAGCCCGAGACGGCGCCA
>NZ_JAALDN010000230.1 GCF_014144855.1 Dietzia maris
CCGGCGGGCGAACAGGACCACGGCCGCGACGAGGGCGATGATCCCCACGATGATGGCCAGGATGGCGAACGGCGAGATCTCCGAGCCGGAGCCCTGGCGTTCGAGCCCGTCGGCCGCGCCGGTGACGGCTCCGGCCCAGTCGTCGGTGGCAAGGCGCGGTTCGATGTCGCGGTCGGCGATTTCTTGCGCGGTCAGCTGATCGGCAGTGGGCGAGGCCTCGGGGTCGTCGAACTCGAACCAGTACCTGCCCTCGTCCACGGCCACTACGAGCAGCGCGTCGGACGCGCCCAGGTCGGACAGTTCCCGGGTCTGCTGCGTCCACTGCTCGACCGGGATGCCGTCGAGGGTGTCGACGAACGTCACCCACAGCTGGATCTGGTCGGACGAGCGCAGTTCGGCCAGTCGGCTCTCCACCTCGCTGGTGTCACCGCCGAGGACCCCCGCGGAGTCGGTGAGCTGCTGCTGCAGGTTCGACGGGGGCTCGGCCGAGGCGCCGGGGGCGGCCCACACCAGCGCGCAGGCCAGGAACGCGACCACCGTCGCGAGCGCTGTCACCGGGGCCTGGCTGAACCGGGAACGGGGTCGCCGGGCGGCGGCGGGCAGGAGTTGGGCGGCGATCATGGCCCCAGCGTATCGGCCCCGAACAGGGGGCACGCCGGTCCTCGCCGGAGGCGGCTACTCTGGGCGTCATGGCAGGGCGGATTCCGGAGCAGGACATCGCCGCGATCCGCGAACGCACCCGTATCGAGGAGATCGTCGGCGAGTACGTCGCGCTCAAACCAGGTGGCGCGGACTCGCTCAAGGGGCTGTCCCCGTTCAAGGACGAGAAGACCCCCTCGTTCCACGTACGTCCGCAGCACGGCTACTTCCACTGCTTCTCGACGGGTGAGGGTGGCGACGTCTTCGCGTTCCTCATGAAGATGGAGCACATCAGCTTCGTCGAGGCGGTGGAGCAGCTGGCCGACCGGCTGGGCTACCGCATCTCCTACGAGGGTGGCGGGCAGGTCATCCAGCGCGATCGCGGCACGCGGTCCCGGCTGGCGCAGGCCAACGCGGCCGCGCAGAAGTTCTACGCCGAGCGGTTGGCGCAGGACCCGGAGGCGGAGACGGCGCGCACCTTCCTCACCGACCGCGGGTTCGACATGGCCCAGGCCCAGCACTTCGGCTGTGGGTACGCGCCCGCCGGCTGGGACACCATGAGCAAGCACCTCATGCGCCAGGGGTTCGAGCCCAAGGAGCTGGAGGCGGCCGGGCTGTCCAAGACGAGTTCGCGTGGCACCCTCATCGACCGTTTCCACCGCCGGTTGCTGTGGCCCATCCGCAACCTCGGGGGCGAGGTGATCGGGTTCGGCGCGCGCAAGCTGTTCGAGGACGACACCCTGGGCAAGTACATGAACACCCCCGAGACGATGCTCTACAAGAAGTCCCAGGTGTTGTTCGGTCTGGACCTGTCCAAGCGGGAGATCGCCTCGCAGCGTCGCGCGGTCGTGGTCGAGGGCTACACCGACGTCATGGCCATGCACGCGGCCGGCGTCACGACCGCGGTCGCCGCGTGTGGCACCGCGTTCGGCGAGGACCACCTGTCGACGCTGCGGCGCCTGATGTTGGACGACAACTACTTCCGCGGCGAGATCATCTACACGTTCGACGGCGACGAAGCCGGCAAGAAGGCCGCGCTCCGGGCGTTCTCGGGGGACCAGCAGTTCTCCGGCCGGACGTTCGTGGCGGTGGCCCCGCCGGGGACGGATCCGTGCGACCTGCGTCAGAACAAGGGCGACGCGGCGGTGCGGGATCTCGTGTCCGCGCGGGTGCCGATGTTCGAGTTCGCGATCCGCTCGATGCTGGAGGACTACGACCTCGACCACGCCGAGGGGCGCGTGGAGGCCCTGCGGCGCACGGTGCCGGTGGTGGCCGACATCCGCGATTCGACGCTGCGTGACGAGTACGCCCGCCAGCTCGCCGGCTGGGTCGGCTGGGACGACCCGGCGACGGTGGTGCGCCGTGTCCGCGAGGAGGCGCGCAAGAAGGGCCGCGCACGGTCGGCAGGGTCGGGTTCCGGGTTGCGCAAGCGTGCCCCCGGTGGACCGGGTGGGGGAGCCCGACCGGGGTGGGACACCGCCGAGCGTGGGGGCGGCGCGGGTCGCGGCCGTGGGGGATACGACGACGACGAGGCCGGCGGCCGCGATACGCAGCAGACTCCGGAGGTGCCGACGGGCGTGCCCATCCCCGCTGCGGCGGACCCAGTGCTGTGGCCCCAACGGGAGGCCGTGAAGGCGGCCCTGCAGTACCCGGGGCTGGCCGGGCCGCTCTTCGACTCGCTGCCGGAGGAGTGCTACACCCACCCCGCCTATGCCACGATCGCGCAGGCACTGTCGACGGCCGGGGGGTGCGCGGCCGGCAAGAGCGGCGCGAACTGGGTCTCGGAGGTCTCCGAGGGGCTGGGCGACGACGGGCTGCGCCGACTGGTCGGGAGCCTCGCGGTGGAGACGCTGCGCGTATCCGAAGAGGCCTTGCCCCGCTACATCTCCGGCGTGCTGGCGCGGCTGCAGGAGGTGTGGGTCTCGGGCCAGATCGCGGACCTCAAGTCCAAGGTGCAGAGGATGAGCCCCGCGGAGGATCCCGAGGGCTACTCGGCGTTGTTCGGTGATCTGGTGGCTCTGGAGGAGTACCGGCGCGGCCTGTTGAACCAGGCGGTCGGCGCGACTCCGGACATCGCCTGACCAGCCGATTTGGTTCGTCGGCCTGCGGCGCACTAAGGTGAGTTCTCGGTATCCGGCATCACCGCCGGTCGCCAGCAGTGATCCCCCATAGCTCAATTGGCAGAGCATTCGACTGTTAATCGAAGGGTTATTGGTTCGAGTCCAATTGGGGGAGCCCAGCAACCAGGTCAGAGGCTTCCGAGCCCTGACCTGGTCTGCATTTCAGGGTGGTCAGCCGGGTGGGGCGTGCAGGGTGGGCCGGTAGATCAGCTCCTGGATCCGGCCGTCGAGGGTGCGGCTCTCGAGCAGTTCGAGGTCATACTCCGCTCACCCCACGGCCCGGGACACTCTCGCCCGGCTCTGCGCCGAGGTCGTGGGGGAGCACTCGGCGCGGGTGGCGGCGGTCCACCGCGTGGGCGTGCTGCCGGTGGGCGAGGTCGCGGTGGTCGTGGTCGCCGTGGCTCCGCATCGGGCCGAGGCGTTCGCGGCGTGTTCGGAGCTCATCGAGCGGCTCAAGCACGGGGTGCCCATCTGGAAGCGGCAGCGCTTCACCGACGGCGTCTCCGAATGGGTGGGCGTCGGCGACTGCTGAGTTGGTCAGGCCGGCCGTCTGCGGGGTCCGTACCTGTCCTGACCCGGCGGATTGATGAGTGTGCCGTCGTCGGCGACGAT
>NZ_JAALDN010000231.1 GCF_014144855.1 Dietzia maris
CGCGAGGATCACTTCCGGGTGTGCGCGGACGATTCCCCGTCGGGAGTCGGCCGCGGACGCCGACAGGCGCAGGGTCAGGTCAAGATCCGGGCGGGGGTTCACGGAGGTGAGCGTATCGCGGCGAACGCCGGTTCCTCTGGGACCCCGGTGGGGTTACAGCGCGCCGCGGATGGCGTTCCAGGCGACGGGGATCTGACGCGAGTAGTAGGACCAGTTGTGCAGCCCGGTGGGCAGGTGGTCGATCGTCGCCGGGATGCGCAGTTCGCGCAGGCGACGGTCCGCCGCGCGTGTGCACTGCCCGGTTGCCTGCTCCAGCGCCATGCCGGCGACGAAGTTGGCGGCGTCGTTGTTGTAGTCCTCCCAGTCCCCAGGGTTGGCCACGCCCGTGCCGGACGAGAGGTAGATCGCCTTCCCGCGCAATCCCTCCGCGTTGATGAGCGCGTCGTGGGCCGCCCACTGCGCGGTGCCCGGCTCGCCCCACATGTTGGTCAGGGTCGCGCCGCGGCTCTCCACGGTGTAGCGGGTGAGGATCTGACCGAGCGTGCCGGTGGAGTAGCAGCCCGAGACGCCGAAGACGGCCCGGTAGAGATCGGGGTGGCGGGTGGCGATGGTCACGGCCGCGCCGGCGCCCATCGAGATGCCGCCGATCGCGCGGCTGCGGCTGGTGCTGACCTCGGGCTCGACCAGGGCGGGCAGGTCGCGGGTGATGAACGCCTCCCACTTGCTGATGCCCAGCACCGGGTCGGGCTCGTTCCAGTCCGCCCACATCGAACCCTGGCCACCGGTCGGGATGACGAGGTTGACGTTCTCGTCCGCGAACTGCTCTGCCGCGCCCCACTGCATGAAGCCGCTGGGGAGTTCGGAACCGACGCCGTCGAGGAGGTACAGGAACGGCGCGTTCTGATTACCGTCGGGCGCGCGGTAGACCTCGACGGTGATCCCGCGCTTCATGTCGGCCGAGTCGATGAGCCACCGCTCGTAGCGGCCGTCGACGTCCTTGCGCACGACACGGGTCTCGGTGATGTTCGGGTTGGGTTGGGGCGCCGGCGGCGGGGGTCCGGCGAACATGTTGGGGGAGAATCCGAGTCGGTTGGCGATGCCCATCATCGATGACCCGGACGAGCCTGGCAGGTTGCCGAAGTAGAGGAGCTGGCTGAGGCTCTCCGGCGAGATGGTGCCGAGAGCACCGTTGGCGATCTGCTCCGGGCTGATCGACCCCGGTAGCCCCTGCGCCTGCGCGGGGGCGGGGAGCAGCCCCACCGTCAGCGCGGCGGCGACAGCGGTCGCGAGGAGGGCGCGGCCTGCGCGGGTGACGCGGTGGGCGAGTGCGGGCACGGGCATGGCGGCTCCTTCTTCCGGGCAGCCGAGACCTGGTCGCGCCGCCTCTGGTGACAGTATCGGCCCACGGGCATCACACCGTTACCGGTTCTCCGGGCCGGGGGGCTCAGCGGTAGCGCTGCAGGAACGCCGCCTCCGCCAGTGCGATGCGCTCGATCTCCCGCGGGTCGACGCTCTCGTCGGGGGAGTGGATAGCGGCCGCGGGATCCTCGACGCCGAACAGTGCGATGCTCGCGTCGGGATGCGCCCGCTGCAGCGCGGTGCACAGCGGGATCGATCCGCCGGAGCCGACCACGGCGACCTCCTCCGCACCGTAGGCCTGCGCCAGGCACTGCGAGAGCAGGTCGTGGACCGGGTCCGAGCCGCCCGCCGGCACCGCGCGGAACGGGTGGCCGACGGCCTCGGGTTCCACCGTCACCCGGGCGTTCCAGGGCCTGCGCCGCTCGATGTGCTCGGTGAGTAGCCGTTGCGCTTCCACCGGGTCGATCCCGGGCGGAACGCGCAGGTTGACCAGGGCGCGGGCTCGGGGTTGGACGGCGGCGATCGCTCCCTCGACCGGCGGGCAGTCGATTCCCAGCACGGTCACCGCGGGCCGTGACCACACCAGGTCCGCGAGCGGCGCCGCCGTGGAGACCTCCACCCCGTCGAGGATCCCGGCGTCGGCGCGGAACGTCTCCTCGGGGTAGGCCCGCCCGTCCCACTCGCCGGTGAAGTCCAGGCCGTCGACGGTCGTGGCGCCGGTGGCGGGGTCGCGCAGCGAGGCGAGGATGGAGATGAGGGCGGCGAGCGCGTCGGGCGCCGCGCCCCCGAACTGTCCGGAGTGGACCCCGGCCTCCAGGGTGTCGACGACGACGACGAGGTTGGCGATCCCCCGGAGGCTGGTCGTGAGCGTGGGGGTGCCGACCGAGACGTTCCCGGAATCGGCGATGAGGATCGCCTCCGCCGCCACCAAGTCTGGCCGCGACGCCACGAGATCGTCCAGGCCCCCTCCGCCGGTCTCCTCGGAGCCCTCCACGACGAGTCGGATCCCCAGGCCGTCCAGCGGGTCCGCCCCGGGGTCGCCGACCTCGTCGTCGTCACCCAGGGCGGCGAGGGCGCGCAGGGCGGCGAGGTGCACGACGAGGTTTCCCTTGCAGTCCGCGGCACCGCGGCCGTACCACCGGCCGTCGCGCTCGGTCAGTTCCCACGGCGAGGACGTCCACTCGCCCGGGTCCCCGGAGGGCTGGACGTCGTAGTGGCTGTAGAGCAGCACGGTGGGGCGGCCGGGTGCGGCCGGGCGGTGGGCGAACACCGCGCGCGACCCGTCGGACGTCTCGATCACCTCGACCGAGTCCGGGCCCAGGCCCGGGATCGGCAGGTCCGTGAGCAGGCCGCGGACGAGGTCGCTGGCCTGTGCGCCGGCCTCCGGCTCGGCATCGTGCACCGACGGTAGGGCGACGAGATCGGCGAGATCGGAGCGGGCCCGGTCGAGTTGGGCGGCGACCGCGGCCGCGAGCGGGGCGAGATCGGCGTGGGGGTCAGCGAACGCGGGGGAGTCGGCCATGCGCACAGAGTAGTTGCCCGCTCCGACACGACTCGGCGACATGAACGGAAAGTGAACGCAGCATGAAGTATGGTGTGCACATGAGTAGCTTTGTGATCATCGTCACCCCTGCTGAGAAGGAGCTCCGCGAGCTCACCTCCGTCGACGAGTTGCCCGCACGCGTGCGGGCGGACCTCGAGGCGCTGTGCGACGAGGTGTCGGAGCGGTTCCCGGAGGCCGAGGCGATCGGCGAGACCGGCGCTCTGTGCTCGCGCCCGGAGATCGACGGCGTGGGCGTGGTCATCCGGCCCGAGGTGATCACCCGCCCACTCGTGGTCAACGCCGTCATGCGGTACGCCGCCCCGCGCCAGCTCCGCGTGACCTCGCCCGAGCTGGGACTGGTGGCCGACCCGCGCGAGCGCATTGATGTCGACGTCCACCGTCGGCCCACCATGGTGGGCGCGGGGATCGCCGACCACGCGGTGCGCGGTCGACCCCGCGGCACGCTGCCGTGGGTCACCCGTGAACTCCTGGGCCAGCTGATCGGCAAGCTCCTGATCGACGGCGACCGGTTGGAGCTGGAGGTCGACGGCGAACGCTGCTTCCGCTTCGAGCGGTCTGGCGACTGCCTGCTCATCCAGGCGAAGGACGGGCCGGACGTCCCCGAGTGCCGACGGACCGTCCCGGTCGACGCGGCCGACGCCGCGGCGGACGCCGGCTGGGCGTGGGCCCGCTGCGACCAGGGGTGGGCGGAGTTTTTGCCGCGTGACGCGCGGACGGACGAGGTGATCGCACCGTCCGCCGGGGGCGATCCCGCGACGGGCGGCCGCGACTCCGCCACCGCGGCCTGAACCGGGTGACCACGCCCGGGCGGCGTCACACCGAGATGTCGTAGCGCAGGGACGCCACCACGGCGTCGATCGTCTCCGTGGGCTGCACGCCGGCCTCGCCCTCGTCGGACATGAGCACGAACACCAGTGAGGCGGGCGCGCCGTCCGGGCCCCGCGTGGACACCGCGATGGTGTCGAAGCGGATGGTCGGCGGGGTGCAGTCGTTGCGCGGGGGACGCACCTCGCCGCGCAGCGAGACGTACCAGGCGGGCACCCCCGAGACTCCGATGCTGCGGGCATCGGGGACGGGGACGTCGGCACCGGCCTGGGTGAACCGTCGGTCGATCGAGTCCGCCATGGCCCGGGACGCCGATTCGGCTTGTTCACGGGCCTCGCCCGGCAGTGCCGTCGCGCTGATGCCGACCAGGGTCCGGAAGCTCAGGCCCCCGAGCCGGCAGTATCCACGGTCGGCGATGGCGTTGGCGGTGGTGACGTAGCCCGATCCCCAGTCCGATCCGGGGTCGCCGGCGTCGTCGTCGACCCCGAACGGGTCCCCGACCTCCCACCCCGGCGGAACCGAGTACACGAGCCCGGTGGGGCTGCGGACGTCCTGCCAGTCCGCCGGCGGGGGGCCGGCGGCCAGGGTGGGCCCGGGCTGCTCGCGGGCGGGGGCGTCGACGTCG
>NZ_JAALDN010000232.1 GCF_014144855.1 Dietzia maris
AGGTGCCGGGGTCGGTGACGGGCAGGATGTCGGTGTCCGGCGAGTTCTCAGAGGGGGCGTCCGAGGAGGTCATGGCCGGATCGTAACCCCGTGGAACCGGTGTTCCCGCAGGTCACTCGGCATGCCCCCGCATCGGTGTCCATGGCTGTTGATAAACTTCCGTGGAAACCTTCGCACCCCTCGCCACCCGCTGCCGCGCAGGAAGGAGCCATGAGCCCCGTCCTCGCGATCGCTGCTGCAGGTCTGGCCACCCTGCTCGCGTGGCCGCTCACGCGGTGGTTGGGCCGGGGCGCGGGATGGCCGCTCGCGGCGCTCTACCTGCTGGGCGCGTCCGCGCTCCTGTGGCCCCTCTCACTGGCCCTGTCGGGGAGGCCCACCGAGGTCGTACGCATCCCCTGGGTGCCCGCCCGAGACTGGACCCTGGACCTGTTCGCGGACCCCACGGGCCTGCTCTTCGCGATGCTCGCGCTGGTGATCGGCGCGATCGTGTTGATCTATTCGTCGTCGTATCTCTCCGGCGGCGGTGACCACGGGCACGGGCGCCGGCACGGTCGCGGGCGGCGCCCACAGCACTACGGCTTCTACCAGCTCATGACCCTGTTCACGGTCTCCATGCTGGGGCTCGTCCTCACGGACTCGATGGTGCTGCTGTACGTGTGCTGGGAGCTCACGTCGCTGGCGTCGTTCGCGTTGATCGCCAACTCGGGCCGCCCCGCCTACGCCGCCGCGCTGCGCACCCTCACGGTGACCGTCGTCGGTGGCCTCGTGCTGCTGGGCGCGCTCGTGGCCATGTGGTTGCGCACCGACACCACCTCCATCTCGGAGGCCCTCGCGCACGACGTGTGGTCCACCGACCCCGGCTTCACCGCAGCGATCGCGGTCGCCGTGGCGGTGGCCGCGTTCACCAAGTCCGCCCAGTTCCCGTTCCACTTCTGGCTGCCGGACGCGATGGCGGCGGCGACCCCGGTGAGCGCGTACCTGCACGCCGCGGCCGTGGTCAAGGCCGGGATCTTCCTGTTCATGCGGTTCTCCCCGGCTTTCCACGACGTGCCGGTGTGGAACGCGCTGCTCGTGTCCGTGGGCATGGGAACCGCCGTGATGGCGGCCGTGTTCGCCCTGCAGAAGACCGACCTCAAGCAGCTCATGGCCTATTCCACCGTGAGCCAGCTGGGGTGGATCACCGCGGCGATCGGCGTGGGGACGCAGGAGGCGCTCGCCGCCGCCGCACTGCACACCGTCGCCCACGCCCTGTTCAAGTCCGGGCTGTTCATGCTGGTCGGCGTGGTCGACCACGAGGCGGGGGCCCGCGACATCCGCGACCTCGGCCCGCTGTGGCGCCGCATGCCGTGGACGTTCGGCGCCACCGTGCTCGGCGCGGGCGCCATGGCCGCCGTGCCGCCCACCCT
>NZ_JAALDN010000233.1 GCF_014144855.1 Dietzia maris
CCCGGCCGCCTTGTAGCGCTGCACGACGGTGCTGTCCACGGTCGCCACGACGTCGGCGAGCAGTCGGGAGCCGTCGGCGGCGGGCAGCCCGGCGACGTCGGTGCCGAGCGCCTTGATGACGATCGGCACCCCGCGCAGTGGGCCGTCGGGCAGGCCGGCCTCCACCTCGGCACGCGCGGCGTCGAACCGGGTGGAGACCATCGCGTTGAGCTCGGGGTCGAGCCGCTCGATACGGGCGATCGCGGTCTCGAGCACCTCGGCGGCGCTGGTGGCGCCGGCGCGGATGTCGGCGGCCAGGGCGAGCGCGTCGCGGGTCGGGGTGGGGGTGTCGGTCACGGGGTGGCCTCTCGTGGGCGTGGGGATGGGGGGACGACGGTGATGATGGTGACGACGGGGACGACGACGGCGACGACGGTGACGACGGTGACGACGACGAGGTCAGCCCCAGCGGGACTGGCCGCCGTCCAACGGGATGGTCGCACCGCTCAGATACGAGGCCTCGCCGGAGCACAGCCAGGCGACGGGGCGGCCGATGTCGGCGAGGGGGTCGCCCACCCGGCCGGCGGGGATGCCGGCGACGAACTCGGCGGCCTCCTCCGGGTTGTTCTCCATCCACCAGTCGAGCCCGGGGCTGTGGGCGTGCGGGGCCACGTTGAGCGCGCGGATCCCCTCGGCGGCCCACTCGTAGGCGGCGGCGCGGGTGAGGGCGCGGACGGCTTCCTTCACTGCGGAATAGATGCCGTAGTTGGCGGCGTCCCAGCGCACGGCGGCGGAGGTGACGAGGTTGATGACCGTGCCGCCTCCGCGCTTGGCCATCTCAGGCCGGGCGAGCTTCATCAGGGTCAGCGAGACGCGGGGGCCGCCCTCGAAGGCCTTGCGGAAGTCGTCGTCCGGGTAGTCGGACAGCGGCAGGGGCATGGCCATGTTGGCGTTGTTGACGAGGATGTCCACCCCGCCGAGGCGCTCTACGGCTGTGGCGATGATCTGTTCCGGTGCACCGTCGGTGACGATGTCGGCGGCGAGGCACTCGGCGGTGCCGCCGGCGGAGCGGATCTCCTCGGCGACGCGTTCGAGCTTGTGCATCCTGCGACCGACCAGCAGGACCGCCGCGCCTGATTCGGCGAGGCCGAGCGAGATGCCGCGGCCGACGCCCTGTCCTCCGCCGGTGACGATCGCGGCCTTGCCGGCCAGGCGGTTGTCGCGGTCGGCGCCGGACTGTGCGGCCGCGCCCGGCTGGTCGGTGCCCGCCCCGGGCGTGTTCTGGGTGTTCTCGGTCATGGGGTCCTCCGTGGTTGATCGGGATCTCGGTGGGCGGCGATCACGCCGTGATGATGGTGACGAGGCCGGCGACCACCACGAGGGCGATCACCGACGAGCGGAACACGTGGGTCGGCAGGCGTGTGGCGATCGCGATGCCGAGCTGGTTGAACGCCACTCCGACGACGACGCAGGCCGCGAGCATGGGCGTCAGTTCCCGCAGGTCGACGTCCGTGCCCGCCCACAACAGCGCCAGGGACACGATGCTGGTGACGACGAAATAACCGGCGAGGTCGGCGATGAAGCTCAGTGGGGGCAGCCTGGCGCGGCTGAGCAGCAGCACCACGGGCGGCCCGTTGAGTGAGGTGGTGGTGGAGAAGTAGCCGCCGATAGCGCCTGTGACCGCGGTGAGCCGGGCCGACGGCGGGCGCGCGACGCGTGCGGTCGGAAGTGCCATGGCCAGCCCACACAGGATGGTGATGACCCCCGCCGCCGGTTTGAGGTGCTCTTCGGGCAGCATGCTCACGGTCTGCACGCCCAGCCAGGCACCCGGGAGGCTCGCCCCGCCGAGGATGGCGACGCGTCGCCACTCGATGTGCTGGCGGAGTTGGTAGGTGACGCCCACCCTCGTCACCAGCGCCACCACGAGATTGACCACGACCGTCTCGGTCAGGCCGATGCCCGCCATGAGCATGAACGGGGTCGCCATGAGCGACGTGCCGAATCCGGTCATCCCTCCTATGACCGAGGCCACTGCCACGCACCCGGCCGCGACCCAGATCAGCTCCATGACGGTCCGTCCGACCCCCTACCGGTGCCCGGTGCTGCTAGTCGGCGCTCGACGGTGCGAGGTGGTTGTCGTTGAGCTGGAAGCTGGGCACGTCCTTGAGGTTGATCATCGCCTCGTAGGTGCGCTTGTAGCCGGTCTTCGTGATCATCCAGCGCCCGTCGATGCGGGCGTAGGTGTCGGAGTAGAACGCGCTGCCGAAGATCATCGTGTCGAAGGCGGGGACGATCACCCGGTCCTGCAGGTACCAGCGGCCGGTGGCGGTGTCGCCGTCGACCTCGATCTCCGGGTGGTGGGCCTGGTGCTCGGTGATGACGTCGTTCGTCATCTGACCCTGCAGTCCGGAGACCACCTCGTCGCGGCCGGTGTAGGACAGGCGCTTACCGTAGGACGCGGTGACGTCGGGCGCGAGCGTCTGGGCGAGCTCGTCCCACAGCCGCAGGTCGACGCAGCGGAGGTAGCGGTACTTGAGTGACTTGATGGCGTCGATGTCGTCGCGGCGGTCGGGAGTGCTCATCGCTGGCCTTTCGCAGGGGGTCGGGGCGCGCGTGTCGCGCGCACAGCAGCGACTGTAGTCAATTGTGTACAGTTCGGGAATGGAAACCGGGAAGAATGCCGTCGGAGGCGCGCCAGGCGCCCCGAACGGGGACGGCAGCAGTGGCGACGACAACCGTGGCGACGACGACAACGCGGGCAGCCCGTCCCCCACACGCCCGACCGGCCGCGACGAGGTCCGCTCGGCGGTCATGCGGGAGGCCCGCAGGTTGCTGTCCGATCGCGGTCCGAACGTCCCGCTGCGCGATATCGCCGACGCGGCGCAGGTCAATCTCGGCCTGATCCACCGGCACATCGGGCGCAAGGACGCGCTGCTCACCGAGGTGATGCAGGATGCGGTGCGTTACGGTGCCGCCCGCCTGGAGGACCTCGACGACGCCGGTGAGGCCGCGCGCGGGATGTTGCTGGGAGCCTCGTCGCACCCGGAGATCAGCCGGTTGCTCGCGTGGCTGGCCCTGGACCGCGAGGCGGCGTTCCCGCCGATGCTCGACCCGTCGCAGCGTCCGGCGGCCGCGTTGCGGCGGATGACCTCTCCCCCGCCCGCCGGCGACGTCGAGCTGCTGCTGGTCTTCACCGCCGTGTACGCCTGGCCCGTTCTCCGGGGCGCGCTGCTCGACGCGCTGGACATCCCCGAGGCCGATCGCGAGGGCATCGACGAGCGGCTGGCGGATCTGCTGGCCCGCGTCATCACCGGCGACCGCTGAGGCCCCCGCCCGGCCCCTCAGCGGTAGGCAGGCCCGTCGGGTGTGGCGTACTCGGCGGGTGTGGCGTGCTCGGCGGCGGGTGCCGGTTCGGTCGGCCCCTGGTCGAGGCGGAACGGCGGGTACTCGTCGCGCAGCAGCAGAACGTACGACGCGACCCGGTAGACCCAGCGGTTGAGGCCGACGTTCAGTGCGAACAGGCCCGGCAGGTAGCGCCCGGTGAACAGCAGGCCGATCGCGGCGATCAGCACCAGGAGTCCCAGCAGGGTGAAGCCGACGCTGATGCCGTCGTTGTCGGTCGAGGCGTCGACCGCCGCCGCGCCACTGCCGGTGATGATGCCGACGATCAGCAGGTGCGGGATCACCAGTAGCCACCACTTGACCAGCACGAGACCCCGCGACAGACGTTCGGGGTAGACGACGTCCAGATCGGCGGGGTAGTCCGCCCGGCCCAGCGCGAAGGGCGGGTACCGGTCGGTGCCCAGGGCGGCGTAGGCGTAGAAGCCGACCCGCCAGTGCCACCGCATCGCGCCCACGATGAAGGAGAACCACGAGCGCGGGTAGCGGCCGGTGAACAGGATCGCCAGGCCCGCGGCCACCGTGACCACGACCGCGGCGAAGCCCAGGACCGCCAGCACGATGTACTGCGGAATGGCCAGCGCCCACTTGATCAGCCACAGTGCGCGGGAGACGCCCGGATCCAGATGGCCGGTCAGCCGCAGCGGATCGGGGCCGGTCAACCTGCCCGTGACATCGGCACCCGCAGCGTCAGCGACGCCCGGATGTCGACGCTCGACGTCGCGACCCAGCCCGGCGGCACCGAGCAGGATCAGCGGGATCCCGAGCACCAGACCGACGATCCCGGCGATCAGCGTGGCCGGGTTCGCGAATCCTAACAACTCGGTGTGGGCCCCCGCCTGCACGTCCACCCACACCGGGCGGCTGCCGTCGCTGTTCATCACGACGATCACCCAGTTCCCGGACTGCAGATCCACATTGAGGGTCTGCTGGGTGGAGCCGGTGACGGAACGCTCCCAGAACCGCTCGTCGGCGGGAGGGCCCGGCACTCGCGTCCCGGGGACCTCGTCGACGTCGTCATTCGAGCCTGATCGGCCGGTCCAGTCCGAGGCGTCCATGCCATAGCCGTCGGCCCACGGGTCGGTGCCGAACACGGCGTGGGGCACGTCCCGGAGATACTCGTCGACGGCATCGGCGGGCGCCATGCCGAGGAACACCCGTTGTCCCGGGACGACGGGGGTGGCGCGGACCCGGACGCTGATCAGGTCCTCGAGATCGACTGCGCCCGAGGAGGCGGCCTGCTCCCCGTCCAGGTCGAGGGTGAACGGGGCCGTGATGATCGCGTTGCCGACCGAGCGGAACTGCTCGGTCTCGGTGTACGCATACCGCCCGTCCCGCTGTGAGGCCTCTGCTGCGGCGAGCAGGATGCCGGCCGCCGTGAGTCCCAGGCCCAGCGCCGTGAGCAGCACCCCGGCGACGAGCATGATCCAGTTGAGTGGACGGGTCCCCTGCCCGGATCTGGGCGGGGCCGTCGAGCCGGGGTTCGGATCGGAGTGGGACGGAGCGGGTTGCGGAGCACCCATAGCGGTTCCTCAGGAGTAGGTGACACGACACTCGTCTGGATCGACGATGCCGTCGTAAAGATGACTATATCGTTATATTCGCAGTGTAACTGCGTCGATTGTGTGTTGATTTCCCGTCCGGCCTCGACCCCCTCCGCCGCACGCGGCGGTGGCCTAGGGTGACGGGGTGATCCGCCGCCTCGTCTCCCGCGCCTTCTGGTTCTTCAGCCGTTGGGAGTTGTCGACCCGACCGGCTCCGGATCGACCCACGGTGCTCTTGGGCGCACCGCACACGTCCAACTGGGATTTCGTGTTCATGCTCGGTATCGCCTGGCGACTGGGCATCGACATGCACTGGCTCGGCAAGGCCAGCCTCTTCACCGGGTGGCGCCGGCCGATCATGCGGGCGCTCGGTGGGGTTCCGGTCGATCGGGCGAACCCCGCCCGGGTCGTCGAGGACGTGGTCGGGCAGGTCCACGCGGGCGAGACGTTCGGCCTGGTCGTCGCCCCGGACGGCACCCGCGGCGGGCACACGCACTGGAAGTCGGGTTTCTACCGGATCGCCCGCGAAACCGGCATGCCGGTGACGCTGGGCTACGTCGATCGCAGCACCATGACGACCGGGCTCGGCCCGACGATCGATCTGACCGGCGACGTGGCCGCGGACATGGACAGGATCCGTGCCTTCTACGCGGACAAGGCCGGGTTCCATCCCTCAAAGCGGGTCGAGCCCCGTCTGGTCGACGAGCGCCGGGCGGCGGGCACGGATGCCGAGTTGCCGCAGGAGCAGCTCGACTGACGTCCGGACTGCTGTCGGGTTCCCGGCCGCGCTCGTCGGTGCGGGATACTGGCTCCATGGACGGCCTGCGCGTGACTCCGGGGCCCGGCGCGCCCCGTGGCCTCACGGTGCCGGCGGGAGACCTGGTCGAGCGCTTCTCGAGGTCGTCGGGCCCCGGCGGCCAGCACGTCAATACCGCCGATTCGCGCGTGCAGCTGAGCATCGACCTGGGCACCACGACGGCGTTGGACGAGGTCCAGCGCGAACGGGCCCTGCTCACCCTCGCCCCGAAACTGTCCGGCACGGTCCTCACCGTCAGCGTGGAGGAGAACAGGTCGCAGCGGCGCAACCGGGCGACGGCACGCCAGCGCCTCGGAGAGCTGTTGCGTGAAGCGGTGGCGCCGCCGGTCGCCAGGCGTGCTACCCGACCCACTCGCGGTTCGCAGCGGCGACGTGTCCAGCATGAACGCCGCCGGGCCGAGATCAAGCGCAATCGGAGGCGGCCCGAACACGACTGATGCCCAGCCGTAGGTTAGGTCAGGTCAGGTCAGGCCAGGCCCGTCGCGGGGAGCGAGACGAACCCCCGGGTGAACGGCGAGAGCGCCCGAACCGCCGAGTCCCGGTCGACCCCGACCGTCGGGTGCGCGGCGTAGAGCTCCTCCACTGCGATGCGGGCCTGGAGCCGCGCGAAGTGCGAGCCGATGCAGAAGTGCGGGCCGCGGGCGAACCCGAGGTGCCCGCTGATCTCGCGCGTGATGTCGAGCTGCCCGGCGGTCGGACCGAACTCGCGCTCGTCGCGGTTGGCCGAGCCGTAGAGCATCATCACCTTCTCCCCCGCCGGGATCGTCGTCCCGCCGACGGTCACCTCGCGGGTGGTCGTCCGCGCGAGCGCCTGCACGCTCGACTCGAAGCGCAGGCACTCCGAGAGCGCGCCGGGGATGAGCCCGGGGTCGGCCGCGAGCATCTCCCGCTGCCGCGGATGGGAGTCGAGCAGCGCGACGGTGTGCGAGATGAGGTTGCCGGTGGTGTCGTTGCCGCCGGCGACGATGACGAAGCAGAAGCCGAGGATGTCCCAGTCGTCCAGCCGCTCGCCCTCGATCTCGGCCTGAGCCAGAGCGGAGATGAGATCGTCACCCGGGTGGGCTCTCCGCTCGGCGATGAGTTCACCGAAGTAGGCGAACATCTCCGCCACCGCGTCCACCGCCCCGCCCTCGAGGCCGGCCGGGCGGAACCCCTCCTCCTGCAGGGTCGTCAGCGCACTGACCCACGGGCCGAACAGCGGGCGGTCCGGTGCCGGCAGGTCGAACAGGTGGGCCAGCACGAACGTCGGGATCTGCGCACTGAAGTCGCGGTGGAGATCGACCACCTCGTCGTCGTCGTACCTCTCGGCCATCTCCGCCAGCCGCCCACGGACGAAGTCGCGGATCTGCGGCTCGGTGGCGGCGACGCGCTTCGGGGAGAACGCCTTGGCCAGCAGCCGCCGCTTCCCGGAGTGCTCGGGCGGGTCCATCATGACGATGGTCGGGGCCAGCCCCAGTTTCTCGATCTCGTCGCGGTAGAAGGTCAGCCCGCTGGCGGAGGAGAAGGTCCCGGGATCGCACACGGCGGCGTCGACGTCGGCGTAGCGGGACAGCGCCCAGAAGTCGGGGTGGGCGGTGGTGCCGTCGCCGCGGTGATGGTGCACCGGATCGGTCTCGCGCAGCAGCCGGTAGCCCGGGTAGGGGTCGGCGAGGTGCGCGGGGTCGAACGGGTCGAACATGGGGGCCGTCGCCGGCTGCTGGGTCATGGCGGGCTGAGGCATGGCGCGCGGGGTCATGGCACCGTTTAACACGGACTGTTAAACAATGGGAAGGGCCCCTCTAGACTCGAGCGCGTGCCCCGCCCCGTTAGCCCACGCTCCACCACCCCGCGCTCCACCACCCCACGCGCCACGGCCACCCGCGACGCTCTCTACCTAGCCGGACTGCGCCGCTTCGCCTCGGACGGCTGGCGGACGGCACGGGTCCGCGACATCGTCGCCGATGCCGGCCAGGGCAACGACTCCGCGATCAACTACCACTTCGGCGGCCGCGCGGGACTGCTCCGGGAGGTCCTGGACCGCGGCGTCCTGCGGATGGAGGCCGAGCGACGCGCGGACCTGCGAACGTGGGTGTCGTCGCCGCCCGACCTCGCCGAGATCGTGCGGGCGGTGGTGTCCCCGTTGGCGGACCTGTTGGACGACGACGAGGGCCGCTGGACGCTCCGGGTGATCGGCCAGCTGGGAGCACTCGCGGAGGTGGGCCGGACGGTCAACACCGGACCGGTCGCGGACACCGCACTGCAGGATCAGCTGGAGATGCTGGTCGCGGCCGCGACGGCGGCGTGCGGCCCGGACCTGGCCCGCCACCGGGTCCGGCAGTTCATCGTCATGCTCACCGCCGAACTCGCGGCGCGGGCCTGCGATCCGCCGGAGGTCGGTCCCCCGCACGGCACCTATGTGGCGGACCTGATCGACGGGTTCGCGCGAGGGCTCGCGCGGCCTGCGCCCCGCCCCTGAAGGACACCTCCGAGCCCCCCACCAGGCGTTATATCGTCTTGATCTCAGACCTTGCGCCACCGGGCGGGATCAGTAGCGTGGGGGTATGAGCACTTCCGAGATGATCACGTCCCATCCGAATCCGACCGACGGCCTCGACGTGGACCTGCTCGCCGAGGCCATCGACGCGGCCGCGTCCTGCGCCACCACCTGCACGTCGTGCGCCGACGCGTGCCTCGCCGAGGAGTCCGTCGCCGACCTGCGCGACTGCATCCGCACCGACCTCGACTGCGCGGATGTCTGCGCCGCCACCGCCGCCCTGCTGAGCCGCCGAACCGGCAGCAACCTCGAGGTCGTCAAGGCGCAGCTCACGGCGTGCCGGACGGCCTGCGCCGCCTGCGCCGACGACTGCGAGCAGCACGCCGAGATGCACGAGCACTGCAAGCACTGCGCCCGGGCCTGCCGCCGCTGCGAGAAGGCCTGCGCCGATCTGCTCGCCGCGATCGGCTGAGCTCACGATCAGCTGGGCTCACGATCGACCGGGCCTCCGCTCGGCGAGCCGCCGGTGGGCACGCGCCGCCGGCTGCCAGGTGGACCGTCAGCTGCGAGTGGTGACCTGTTCGGGCGAGAGGTCCAGGCGGCGGAGCAGCTGCGCGTTGACCGCCACCACCACCGTCGACAGCGACATGAGGATCGCGCCGACCGACATCGGCATGATGATGCCCACCGGCGCCAGCACACCCGCGGCCAGCGGGATGGCCACGAGGTTGTAGCCCCCCGCCCACCACAGGTTCTGGAGCATCTTGCGGTAGGTCGCATCCGAGAGCGCCGCCACCGAGACCACCGAGCGCGGGTCGTCGGAGGCGAGCACCACGCCCGCGGAGGCGATGGCGACGTCGGTGCCGGCGCCGATCGCGATCCCCACGTCCGCCTGCGCCAGCGCGGGCGCGTCATTGACGCCGTCGCCGACCATGGCCACCCGTCGGCCCTCATCCTGCAGACGCCGCACGGTGGCGGCCTTGTCCTCGGGCCGGACGCCCGCGAAGTAGCGGTCGATGCCCAACTCCTCGGAGACGGAGGCGGCCACGGCATCGGCGTCGCCGGTGATCATCTGCACCTCCACGTCGCGGTCGTGCAGTGCGGCGACCGCCGCCCGGGACTCGTCGCGCACCTCGTCGACCAGCCTCAGCACGCCGACGACACCACCGTCGACCAGCACGTGCAGGATGGTCGCGCCCTGAGTGCGCCAGTCCCCTACCGTGCCCGCGAGCTCGTCCAGCTCGGCCAATCCCTCCTGCTCCAGCAGATACGGCCCGCCGACCTGGACCAGTCGGCCGTCGACGCGGGCCTGCACGCCCACGGCCGGCGACGAGCTGAAGTCCGTGGCGGCGGGCACCTCGAGGTCGTGCTCGTCCGACGAGGCGACGACCGCCCGTGCGAGCGGATGCTCTGAGTCCGACTCGGCGGCCGCGGCCAGGCGCATCACGTCATCGGGGGCCCAGCCCTCGGCAACCTCGACGCCCGTCACCGCCGGTGCGCCCTTGGTCAGCGTCCCGGTCTTGTCGAACAGCACCACGTCGATCGTGCGCATGCCCTCCAGCGCCAGGCGGTCGGTGATGAGCACGCCGCCGCGGGCCGCGCGTTCGGTGGCGATCGACACGACCAGCGGGATCGCCAGCCCCAGCGCGTGTGGGCACGCGATCACCAGCACGGTGATGACCCGCGCGACGATCTGGTCGGCCGGGCCCACGAACCACCAGACCAGCGCCGTGATCACCGCCGCGCCGAGGGCGTACCAGAACAACAACGCCGCGGCCCGGTCGGCGATCCGCTGCGCCCGCGACGACGAGTTCTGCGCATCGTCCACGAGTCGGCGGATGCCCGCGAGAGCGGTATCGTCCCCGACCGCCGTCACCCGCATGCGCACACCCGAGTCGGTCGCGACCGTTCCCGCCACCACCTGCTCACCCTCGCCCCGGCGGACCGTGCGGGACTCGCCGGTGATCATCGACTCGTCCATGCTCGCCGAGCCCCGGGTGATCACGCCATCCGCGGGGATGGCGTCACCGGGGCGGATGATCACCTCGTCGTCGTACCTCAACTCCTCCGGTGAGACCTCCTCGACGCGGTCACCCACCACGCGCTCGGCACGGTCCGGGAGGAGGGAGGCCAGGGAGTCGAGCGCGGACCCGGTCTGGGCGAGCGAGCGCATCTCCACCCAGTGCCCGAGCAGCATGATCACCACGAGCAACGCGAGTTCCCACCAGAACTCGAGCTCGGGGTCCAATAGTCCCAGCGTCGCGCCCCACGAGGCGAGGAACGCCACCGTGATACCGAGGCTGATCAGCAGCATCATGCCGGGTTGCCGCTCGCGGAGCTCGTCCGCGCCACCGGTGAGGAACGGGCGGCCGCCCCACACGTACATGACCGTGCCCAGCACCGGCGCGACCCACAGTCCCCAGCCCGTGACCTCGTAGCCGAGCAGGTGGCCGAACATCGGGGAGAACACGACGGTCGGGATGCCGAGCGCCAGCATGATCCAGAACAGGCGGGCGTACAGCTGCACGTGGTGGGAGTGGTCGTGGCCCGCGTGGTCGTGGCCCGAGTGGTCGTCCCCGCCAGGCGCCGGGTGGTCGGCGTGGCCGTGGTGGGCCTGCTCCCGAGTGTGCTGACCATTGCCCGCATGCTGGTCGCGGCTGTGGTTCTCCGCCGCTCGGTCAGCGGGGGCACCGTGGTCGTGTTCGTGGGTCATCGGTCGGCGCTCCTCGTGATCAGGTGACTCGACCGTGTCATGCGCCTCTGACAACGTCCACCCTTTCGGCTGGGGACCACCCATTGCCCGGCCTGAAGCGTCAGAGGGAGCCGGCCCGAGCGGAGCTCAGGGGTCTGAATCGTCTGCTGGCGCAGATCGACAGGCGGTCGGAGCACACCGGAAGCCCGGACGCGTCCAGCGCGGCCTCGATCGCGACCTCGGGGTGGCCACCGGCTCACGGGGTGTCAGGCCCCGCGCATCGCTGATCGGATGAGCGAGTGCGCCCCCGCCGTACCTCCCGCCCTGCCGCCACTGGACCGGCGGTCACTTCCGTTCCTCCAGTCCACGGCCCACCTCACCGTGGCGCATGAAGTAACGCTTACTAAACTCTCGGCGATGGTACTGCTGGGAGAAGGGGTGGTGAGTGTCTCCCGCAGTCGCACAGAGCCGATCCGCGGCGGTGCCTTGCCGAGGGAGACACGATGGTCGGCTTCAGGCGGTCCAGACACAGAGATCGCCGCCCTGTCGGAGACGACGCCGCCACCCGGCAGGCCCCGTCCCCGGCTCACGGCACCACAGAAGACGCTCCGCGCCCGGCCTCCCCTCCGGGGCTCGGCTGGGCCGTCCTGGGTGTGGCGCTCCTCCTCGGCCTGTTCTTCCTGGTGCCGCTGGGCCTGGAACGATCGGCTGCGGTCGTCCCGACCACATCCGCCGACCCCGTCCCGCAGACTCCCGGTCCGCAGACCTGGGTCCTGTCGTCGACCGTCGCCGATCCGGGCCCGAACGCCGGTGACTCCATGGCCGAGCGCGACCCGAAGGGCGCCCGCGCCACCGGAGAAGACAGGGGCGGCGTCGGCGACGGCGACGATTCGGCGTCCGTGATCATCCGGGTCCCCGCCGCCGGCCCGACCCCTGAACCCGGGGCCGTCTCGGCGACCACCACGGCGCATTCCGCCGCGCCGCCGGGCGGGTCCTCGCTGACGTCCGCGACCGTGCCGACGATGTCGACGTGTCCGCAGCCCACCCCGACCGGGCTCGCGCCGAGGCTCGCGGAGAAGCTGGGTGCGGATCTCGGTTCGACCTCCGGCACCGGCGGCGGCACCGGCGGGGCGTGCGCGGGCTGACCTGCAGCATCGCCCCCGACTGCAGCGTCTCCCCGGCTGCGGCGAACTAGAGCCCGTACTCGATCAGCGGCTTGCCCTGGGCGTCGACGAGCACGGTGAGCCCGCCCCCGCTCCCACCGGCCGAGCGCCACAGGTAGCAGACGCCGGTGCGGGTGTCGCGCAGGATCTCCGCGGTCCCGCCGAACCCCATCGACTCGGAATGGATCTTCTCGAAACGCTTGTCCTTTTTCGCCATGCGCCCATCGTGGCACCGGCGGGGTGTGCCGGACAAAGGTACGACGACGACGAGGTCACCCCGCCCCGGGATCCGATTCAGGAGTCGATGTGGCGGAACAGTCCGCGGGTGGCCTCGGCGACGGCCCGGTCCGGAGCACGGAGTTCGAACGGGATGGCGAGGTGGGGCTCGTTGTCGCGGGTGCGCACCCGGGCCTCAGTGGTCTGCGGGCGTCTGCGACCGCCGATCAGGTGAACGGCAACAACCATTCCCGCGAACACCATGACGGTGAACAGGGCGGGCAGCATCCAAGTGGTGCGGGACATCAGTGCGGCTCCGGCGGCGAGTTCGGCGGATGCGACGGTGGCGTTCAACGACGACCCGATCGTCAGCAGTCCCGTCCCCACGGCGAGGGTCGCGGCGGTGAGGCCGAGGCCGACGAGGGCGACCGTCGTGATCGTGCTGCGGCGACGTGCGGGGACCGTGCTCATGATGGATCTCCTGTCTGGGCGTCTACACAGGATTCGGAGGCCCCCGCATTCCGGATGGGTGGCGGATCGGAATGTTCCCGAGATTCACACTGCCGCCCCCCGGATCCGCACCGCGGCCCCTCAGGGTGACCCGGATTCGACCCTGAGATCGGCCCTGACCGGTGTCAACGGGGCGGTGTCGGGGGTTATGTTGGAGGGCGTCCCATCCCGCCAGCGACCCCTCGAATCGAGCCAGCATGAACGAGCAGTACGCACGGCGACCGGACGGGCCGTGGTCCGAGGACTGGCTCGACCGGTCCGAGACGCCGGGGCAGGCCAACCCCACCGAGCAATTCCCCACCGAGCGATTCCCCACCGAGCAGTTCCCCACGGCGCAGTTCCCGCCCGCCGAGCAGCATGAGCCCCAGCGCTACGAACCCCAGCGCTTCGCCCACCCGCACCAGCCGGCCCAGCCGTACGCGCGACCGCCCGAGCCGCTGGCCCACGAGGGTGGGTTCCCGTACGGCATGCCGCCCGCCGCGCCCTACGGTCCGACGGCACCGTATGGCCCCGGCCAGCAGTTCGGGTACGCCGATCAGTACATCCCGCAGCACCTGCACGTGGCGCCGCACCAGTTCCCGCAGGGCCCCTACCCGCCGCAGTTCGGCTACCCGCCCATGCAGCAGACGGTGTACGTGCACGGCGGGCAGGTCAGGCGCGTCAACCACGCCCTGCACCTGATCCTCACGCTGCTGACCTTCGGGTTGTGGCTGCCGGTCTGGATCATCCTGGCGATCGCGGGTTCCTGACCGGCTCCCGCCTCAGCCGCCGGCCTGCCACCGCCCGGTGATGAGCGCGGTCAGCTCCTCGACCCACTCGTCGTCCAGCGCGGCGTCAGGGCTCACCAGCAGCCGGAAGATCGCCGCGCCCGCGACGACCTCCGCCAGCACGGGCAGGTGGTCGTCGCTCCGGCGGGCCCGACCGAAGCGCGATTCGAACGCGGGCAGGTTGCCGGCGAGCCGGGCGATCATCCGGGCGTGCAGGTCGGCGTCGGCCACGGTGTCGGCGATGAGGCCGGGCAGGGCCACGCGTACCTCGGGCCGGTCGAACAGCACGCGGACCGTCTCGACCAGCGCGCGGATGTCGGCCTGCGGATCCCCGACAGCGGCACCAGCCCCGCCGGCGCTGCTCGCCCCGCCGCCCGCGCCGTCGGGT
>NZ_JAALDN010000234.1 GCF_014144855.1 Dietzia maris
CGGCGGGTCCGGTGACGGCCGACCGGAGCCGGGCCCCGCCCCCCGCTGAGCCGCGGCCCGCGAGGTCGGTCCGCCGCCAGTACGGCGCGGGTAGGGTCAGGCAGAACACCGACCGACCCGTCTCACACCCCTGGAGCAACACGTGGCACGTAGCGCCGAGTCCGTCCGAGCAGTCATCAAGGCGTACGACGTCCGTGGTGTCGTCGGCGAACAGATCGATGAGGACTTCGTCCGCGAGGTCGGGGCGTCGTTCGCCCGCCTCATGCGTTCGGAGGGTGCCCGCACCGTGGTGATCGGCCACGACATGCGGGACTCGTCCCCGGGCCTGTCCGCCGCCTTCGCCGACGGGGTGACCGCCCAGGGACTGGACGTGGTGACCATCGGCCTGGCCTCGACCGACCAGCTCTACTTCGCCTCCGGTTCACTCGACTGCCCCGGTGCCATGTTCACCGCCAGCCACAACCCCGCCGCCTACAACGGCATCAAACTGTGCCGCCCCGGCGCCAAGCCGGTCGGGCAGGAGTCCGGCCTGCGGACCATCGCCGACGAGGTCATCGAGGGGGTCCCCGCCCACGACGGCGAGGCCGGCACCGTCACCGAACGGGACGTTCTGGACGGCTACGGCGAGTACCTGCGCGGACTGGTCGACCTGTCGGGCATCCGCCCGCTCACGGTGGCGGTGGACGCCGGCAACGGGATGGGTGGCCACACCGTGCCTGCCGTCCTGGGCGGGTTGCCGCTCGAGATCGTGCCGCTGTACTTCGAGCTGGACGGCAATTTCCCCAACCACGAGGCGAACCCGCTGGAACCGGCCAACATCGTCGACCTGCAGGCCCTCGTCAGGGAGAGCGGGGCCGACATCGGCCTGGCGTTCGACGGCGACGCCGACCGGTGCTTCGTGGTGGACGAGCGCGGCGAGCCGGTCGCGCCGTCGGCCATCACCGCCCTCGTCGCCGAGCGTGAGCTGGCCAAGGACCCGGGC
The DNA here is from genome assembly GCF_014144855.1 of Dietzia maris. Classification (GTDB taxonomy): domain Bacteria; phylum Actinomycetota; class Actinomycetes; order Mycobacteriales; family Mycobacteriaceae; genus Dietzia; species Dietzia kunjamensis. The sequence continues at coordinate 983 of NZ_JAALDN010000234.1, forward strand.
GCCTCGATCATCTACAACCTCATCACCTCCCGGGCCGTCCCCGAGCTCGTCGAGGAGAAGGGCGGCGTCGCCGTCCGTACCCGGGTCGGGCACAGCTTCATCAAGGCGCAGATGGCCGACACCGGCGCCGTCTTCGGTGGGGAGCACTCGGCGCACTACTACTTCCGGGACTTCTGGGGCGCCGACTCGGGCATGCTCGCCGCGATGCACGTCCTGGCGGCCCTGGGTGGGCAGGACGGGACACTGTCGGCGCTCATGGCCGAGTACACCCGGTATGCCGCCTCCGGCGAGATCAACTCCACTCTCGACTCCGCCGAGGCCCAGACCGAACGGATGGAGGAGGTCGTCTCCGCGTTCTCGAAGCGGGCCGAGTCCATCGACCGGCTGGACGGCGTGACGGTGGACCTCGGCGACGGATCGTGGTTCAACCTCCGCGCCTCGAACACCGAGCCGCTGCTGCGTCTCAACGCCGAGGCGCCTACCAGGGAGGACGTCGCCGCCGTGGTCGACGAGGTCCTCGCGATCGTCCGTGCCTGACCTGACCAGCGACACCGGGGCCGGTCGGGTAGACCTCGACGACCCCGGGGCGCTGCGCGCCGCCGACGCCACGGGTGCGCTGCTCCACGCGTCGATGGCGGGAGCCCAGTTGCGCACCGTGGCCACCGCCGCGGGCGGTGGCGCGCTCGACTCCCTCGAGCGATTCCGTCCGAGGGCGGTG
>NZ_JAALDN010000235.1 GCF_014144855.1 Dietzia maris
TGACCGGGCCCGGCGGCGCCCGCCTGCTGTGGGCGAGCGACACCGGGCCGTGGGACGACGAGTGGTTCACCGCGGTGCGCGGCGCCCGCTACGACGCGGTCTTCCTCGAGGAGACGCTGGGCGACCGCGAGGAGATCTCCCCCGCCCACCTGGGCCTGGACCGGTTCGGGGCGACGCTCCGGAGACTCCGGGACATCGGGGCGGTCGACGAGCGGACCGACGTGGTGGCCGTGCACCTGGGCCACCACAACCCGCCGCCCGACGAGCTGGCCGCGCGCCTGCGGGAGCACGGCGCGCGGGCCGGTGTCGACGGCGAACTCGTCCGCTGCGGGGAGGCTCCCCGGCTGTACTGACCCAGTCGCGCTGTTCGGTCGTGCTGCTCAGTCGCGCTCGAGGAACCTCGCGGCGCCGTGTTGGAGGAGATCGAACGCGTCGTCCAGGTAGGACTCGGCGGAGTCGGCGGGCCCGGCCCCACCCGGTCGGTGCCTGAGCACCGACGCCCCGGCGGCGAGGCTCAGGTCGACCATGACGCGGACCCGGAACCAGTTGAGCTGCGGTGCGCGGCGGCCGACCGCCTCGTAGAGCGGATCCAGGATGTTCTCGGCGATGCTGGTCCAGGCGTCCGGGCCCAGCATGAGGCCGATCTGCTCCCCGGCCACCAGCAGGTTCTCGGCGGCGTCGATATCGTCCGCCGAGCGCCCGTAGAGCTCGTGGAAGGTCGAGCGCAGGACATCCAGTGGCGACAGGTCTGCCGGCGCCTGCTCCACCTGCCGCACCCATTCGGCGATCTGTTCGCGCAGGAAGTGCACGAACGCGTCCTCGCGGTGGGCGAAGTAGTTGTGGAACGTCCGGGTCGAGACACCCGCCCTCCCGGCGATGGCCGAGACCGTCGCCCGCTCCGCCCCCTCGGCGACCAGCAGTTCCACTGCGGCCGCCGAGAGGCGGGTGCGGGTGTCGGCCTTCTTGCGCTCACGCAGGCTAGGCATCGACGCGGGCCTTCTCACCACCGTCGGCGGATGCCACAGCGGAGCTCTCCTGCTGCCCGGTCTCCAGGGCGGAGCCCTCCACGTCGACGGTGGGGAGGATCTTGTCCAACCACCGCGGCAGGCCCCAGGCGCGCTCGCCGAGGAGGAACATCACCGCGGGGATGATCGTCATGCGGACGACGAAGGCGTCGAACAGCACGGCGACCGCCAGGGCGAAGCCCATCACCTTGATGAACTGCTCGTCGATCAGCATGAACGCGGCGAAGACGCTGATCATGATCAGGGCCGCCGCGGTGACCACGCGGGCGCCGTGCTTGAAGCCGTTGGCCACCGCGTTGTGGGCGGTCTTGCCGTGGACCCAACCCTCACGCATGCGCGAGACCAGGAAGACCTGGTAGTCCATGGCGAGCCCGAACACGATGCCGATGAGCATGATGGGCAGGAAGCTGATGACCGGCTGCGGATCGGAGATGATGCCCAGCCAGCCCTCCTGCCAGATCGCGACCGTGATGCCGAAGGTCGCCGCCATCGACAGGCCGAAGCCCAGGGCGGCGATCAGCGGCACCCAGATCGACCGGAACACCAGCATGAGCAGGACGAACGCGAGCGCGAGGACGATGCCGACATACGGCAGCAGCACCTCGGTCAGACGCTCGGAGATGTCCTCGTAGATCGGGGTGACGCCGGTGACGGAGTAGGTCCCCCCGGTCTCCTGCTCGAAGCCCTCGGCTCCGGACCGGATCTCCTCGAGGACGCTCGCGGCGCGCTCGTCGGTGGCACCGTACTCGGGGGTGATGAGCACCTGGGCGGCGTCACCGGCCTCGTTGGTTTCGATGATCTGCGCGTTCTCCACCCCGTCGAACGCCTGGATCTGATCCACCGCGGCGGCCCACGCCGCCGGACGCTCCTCCTCCGGCACCTGCAGGGTGTCGACGAGCGCGATCATCGGGGCGTTGCGGCCCGGGCCGAACGCTTCCTCCGTCATGTCGTACGCCATACGGTTCGGGGTGTCCGGGGCCATCGTGCCGTCGGACGGCATGGCCAGCCGCAGCTGCGCGGCCGGGATGGCCAGCAGGAGGAGCAGCAGGACACCGGCGCCCGCGAAGAGCACGGGACGGGCACGGATCCGGCGGACCCACGCCAGGCCCATCGTCGGCTTCTCGTCCTCCGGGTCGGGCGCCTTGACGCCCTTGATGCGGGCGGCGAAGAGCTTGGTGCCGACCGCGCCGAGGATGGCCGGCAGCAGCGTGATCGCGACCAGCACGGCGATCGCCACCGTCGCGGCGGCGGACAGCGCCATCGCGGTGAGGAACGGGATGTTGATGATCGACAGCGCCGCGAGGGCGATGAGCACGGTCAGTCCTGCGAAGACGACCGCGGATCCGGCCTTGCCGACCGCGAGCCCGGCGAGGTGTGCACGCTTGTGGGCGTCGATCGCCTTGAGTTTCTCCGCGAGTTCGACGGGCTCGAGATCGTTGCCGCCGATGTGTTTGACCAGCTCGGTGCGGAAGCGCGACACGATGAACAGCGCGTAGTCGATACCCACGGCCAGGCCGATCATGGACGCCAGGGTCGGCGTCATGGTGCTGATCGTGTCGGTGAAGGCGGTGGCGGCGAAGATGCCGCCGATGCCGATCCCGACGCCGATGACGCCCGTGAGCAGCGGCATGCCGGCGGCGATGAGCGAACCGAAGGTGACCAGGAGGATCACGGCGGCGACCGCGATGCCGATGATCTCGCCGACGGCGCTGATCTCGGACATCTGGAAGGCGTTGCCGGAGTACGCGATCGTCAGGTCGCCCTCGTGCTCGGCGACGACCTCGGCGAAGGCCTCGCGGTCCTCGGCCTGCACGTCCATCGTGCTCTCGGCGTCGAACCGCACCTCGACCGTGCCGGTGCTCTCGTCCGGGCTGAGCGGGCTCAACGCGGCGATATCGGCCGCGATCTGCTCCTCGGCGATGCCCTGCTCGGCCTTGGCCGCGGTCAACTGCTCCGACAGCCCCTCGGCCGCGATCACCGGGCTGACCAGCGCGTCGGTCCCGGCGAGAAAGTCCAGGCCCTGCAGATCGGCGAGGAAGGCATCGACGTCCTCGGACACCGCCGGGTCGGTGAGGGTGCTGCCCTCGGGCGCCCCGATGACGACGGTCCCCGTCGGGGCGTCGAGCTGGCTGCCCGCGCCGGCGAACCTCTCCTGCATCTCTTCCTGGGTCTCGATGGACTCCAGTCCCGGGATCGAGAAGGTGGTGCTGGTCTGCTGCGTCAGCGTGGCGGCGGCCGTGCCGACACCGACGATCAACAGCATCCAGGCTGCGATGAACCGCCATCTGAACAGGTAGGCGGACCGCCCGATGCGGTAGAGGAATGACGCCATGCGCTGGCTCCTGGTGCGTAGGTGCATTTCGCGAACCCTCACAGTTTTGCACGGCATCTGCACGATTCCACAGCCCGTGCAATCTTTTGTGGCGCAGGCCACCCTCGGACGCCACGCGCGGCGGCAGAACAGCTGCAAGGACATACCCCCCAGGGTGTCTTGCGCATACCCCATGGGGTATGTATTGTCGTGGCACACCCCGAAACAGGGAACCCGATCGACAAGGAGAGCAGCATGCTTCTCGAGCGCATCTACGACGAAGACCTCGCCCAGGCCGGTTACTTCATCGGCTGCCAGGCCAAGAACGAGGCGATGGTGGTGGACGCCCGCCGCGACATCCGCCAGTACCTGGACCTCGCGGCCCGGCACGGCATGACGATCACCGCCGTCACCGAGACCCACATCCACGCCGACTACCTGTCCGGCACCCGTGAGCTCGCGCAGGCCACCGGCGCGACCGCCTACGTCTCCGGCGAGGGCGGCGACGACTGGCAGTACGGGTTCGAAGCGGAGCGCCTGCACCACGGTGACCAGCTCAAGCTGGGCAACATCACCGTCGAGGTCGTGCACACCCCGGGCCACACCCCGGAGCACCTGTCGTTCCTCATCACCGACGGCGCCTTCGCGGACAGCCCCGGATACATGCTGACCGGCGACTTCGTCTTCTCCGGAGACCTCGGCCGACCGGATCTGCTCGACGAGGCCGCGGGTGGGGTCGACACCCGCTTCGAGGGCGCCAAGCAGATCTTCCGCAGCCTGAAGGACTCCTTCGTCACCCTGCCGGACCACGTCCAGGTCTTCCCCGGCCACGGTTCGGGCAGCGCCTGTGGCAAGGCCCTCGGCGCGCTGCCGTCGACCAGCGTCGGCTACGAGCGCCGCTTCGCATGGTGGGCCGGGTACGTCGAGCGTGACGACGAGCAGGGCTTCATCGACGAGATGCTCGACGGACAGCCGGACGCGCACGCCTACTTCGGCCGCATGAAGTGGCAGAACAAGGAGGGCCCGGCGGTGCTGGGCGCACTGGCCCCGCTCCGCGAGTTCGGCACCCTCGAGCTGGCCGACGCCCTCGAAGCGAACGAGGTCGTCGTCGTCGACACCCGTGGCCAGGACGAGGTCCACGCCGGCACCGTCCCCGGGGCCCTCAACATCCCCGGCGTCGACAAGGCCGCCTCCTTCGGCGCGTGGGTCTACGACCCCGAGAAGGAGGACACGCCCCTGGTGGTCCTGGCCGAGGACGTCGAAATGGCCGAGGCGCTGCGCGATCACCTCCTGCGCGTCGGAATCGACACGGTCACCGGCTACACGACCAGCTTCGAGGGCCTGCCGATGACGACCCCCGAGATGATCGGGCCGGACGAGCTCGCCTCGTTCGACGCCGCGATGGTGCTGGACGTGCGCAACAAGACCGAGCACTCCGACGGCCACATCCCGGGCTCCGAGCAGCTCAGCGGCGGCCGGGCGCTGTGGAACCTCGACCGGCTCCCGACCGACGGACCGATCGTGACCTACTGCCAGAGCGGCGTCCGCAACTCGGTCGCGGCCAGCGCCCTGCGTCGCGCCGGTTACCGCGTGGTCGAGCTCGAGGGCAGCTACGCCGCCTGGTCCGAGCGCAACCTCGCGACCGTCTGACCGGTCGCGCCCACACCCGGGGGCCGGTCACCCGGCCCCCGGGTCCGGTGGCGCCCGGCGCCACCACCCCGACACCCCCACACACCCCGAACAGTCAAAGGACATCGCTTCACCCATGCTTTCCACGCTGACGAACGCCCCGACCATCGCTCCCGCCGATCTGCGAGAGGCGATGGACTCGGACACCCCGCCCACCGTCATCGACGTGCGCTCCGGGGCCGAGTTCTCCTCGGTGCACATCCGCGGCTCCTACAACGTGCCGCTGCCCCTGCTCGCCGAGCACGGGGACGAGTTCGCCTCCCGCCTGCCCGGCCAGGTCGTGCTGATCTGCCAGTCCGGCAACCGGGCCCGCCAGGCGAACGAGCGGCTCGAGTCCGTGGGCGTCGACCCCGACTCGGTGACCGTGCTCGACGGCGGCATCGCCGGCTACGAGGCCGCCGGCGGCGAGGTCATCCGCGGCAAGGGCGCCTGGGCGATGGACCGACAGGTCCGCATGGTCGCCGGCTCGCTCGTCCTGGCCGGCGTCACCGCCTCCAAGGTCGTCTCCCCCAAGTTCGCCTACCTCGCCGGCGCCATCGGGGCCGGGCTGACCTACTCCGCGGCGAGCAACTCCTGCGCCATGGCCGCGGGCCTGTCGAAGATGCCGTGGAACCGTTCGGCCGACGAGCCGGGCCTCGGCGCCGTCCTGGACTCGCTGCCCGCCCGCTCCTGACCGATCCCACCCCGGCGCCCCCGCCGGAGAAAGGCACCTGACATGGAGATCACCACGATCATCGTCGTGGCCCTGGCCGTCCTGGTCGGACTGTCCCTGGGCCTGCTCGGCGGGGGCGGTTCCATCCTGGTCGTCCCACTGCTCACCTACATCGGTGGGCTCGACCCCAAGGAGGCGATCGCGACCTCCCTGTTCGTCGTGGGTGCCACCTCACTGGTCAGCCTCGTCGGCCACGCCCGCAAGGGCAACGTCCAGTGGCGTACGGGACTGATCTTCGGCGCCGCCGGCATGGTGGGCGCGTTCCTCGGCGGACTGGCCGGCGGCTATATCCCCGGCACCGTCCTCATGGTCGCCTTCGCGATCATGATGATCGCCACCGCCGGTGCCATGATCAAGGGACGCAAGGACCGCGACGGGCAGAGCAACGATCACCACCACCCGCTGTGGCGGATCCTGCTCGACGGCCTCGTCGTGGGCGCCGCGACCGGTCTGGTCGGCGCGGGCGGCGGCTTCCTCGTCGTCCCGGCCCTCGTCCTCCTGGCGGGCCTGCCGATGACCGCCGCCGTGGGCACCTCGCTGCTGGTCATCGCCATGAAGTCCTTCGCCGGGCTGGGTGGCTACCTCACCTCGGTGTCCCTGGACTGGCCGCTCGTCGCCGCGGTCACCGCCGCCGCCATCGCCGGCTCCTTCGTCGGTATCCGCCTCACCTCCGTGGTCCCCGAGAAGGCGCTGCGCAAGGGCTTCGGGTTCTTCGTCCTGATCATGGGCGCCTTCGTCCTGTCCCAGGAGCTACCCTTCCCCGCCGCGCCGATCATCGGTGGCATCGTCGTGGTCCTGGCAGCCGCCGCCGCGATCTGCGCGTTCGGGTTCAGGGAACGCTGCCCTCTCCGGACCCCGCAACCGGCCGCCGCCAGCGTGGCCTGACACCGGCCCGGCCCGACGCCGGAAGACGATCCACCCCG
>NZ_JAALDN010000236.1 GCF_014144855.1 Dietzia maris
GGACGGTCCGGCTCAACGTCGCGGCCGGGCAACTCTCGCGCCGGGCACCCCGGTCGGCGCTGCTCGACGCGGTCGACGCGGTCGTCGGCGAGCACGGTGCGCGGCCCGCCCGCTACGAGTGGTCACCGGTCGCGCTTGTGGGTGCCGCGTGAGCTTTCGGTCCGGCGACCAGCGGCGGGTAGGATCGACCAGTGAGTCCCGGCCGGTCCGGGATCATTCCGCGTAGCCGTCCGATCGAGGAGTTCCCACCGTGGCCCGAGTCGTCGTCGAAGTCATGCCCAAGGCCGAGATCCTCGATCCGCAGGGTCAGGCCATCCACCGAGCCCTCGGCCGTCTGGGCCACGGCGGCGTCACCGACGTACGGCAGGGCAAGCGGTTCGAACTCGAGATCGCCGACGGTGTGACGGAGGCCGAGCTCGAGGAGATCGCTTCGTCCCTCCTGGCCAACACCGTGATCGAGGACTGGAAGGTCGTCCGCGTGGACACCGCGGAGGCGGCCTCGTGACCGCACGGATCGGCGTCATCACCTTCCCCGGCACGCTCGACGACATCGACGCCTCCCGTGCCGTCACCCGGGCCGGGGCCGAGGCGGTTTCGCTGTGGCACGCCGACGCCGACCTCAAGGGCGTCGACGCCGTGGTGGTCCCCGGCGGCTTCTCCTACGGCGACTACCTGCGGTGCGGTGCCATCGCCTCGATGGCCCCCGTCATGGGTGAGGTCATCTCGGCCGCGAAGGGCGGCATGCCCGTGCTGGGGATCTGCAACGGTTTCCAGATCCTGTGCGAGGCCGGGCTGCTGCCCGGCGCCATGGGCCGCAATCGCGACATGCACTTCATCTGCCGCGACGAGTGGCTGCGGGTGGAGAACAACGGCACGGCCTGGACCTCACGGTTCGAGCAGGATGCCGAGATCCTCATCCCGCTCAAGTCCGGCGAGGGCCGCTACATGGCCACGCCCGAGACCATCGAGAAGCTCGAGGCCGAGGGGCGCGTGGTCTTCCGTTTCGCCGGTGACGCCCCCAACGGTTCCACCAACAACATCGCCGGCATCAGCTCCGCCGACGGTCGCGTGGTGGGTCTCATGCCGCACCCCGAGCACGCGATCGACCCGCTGACCGGCCCGTCCGACGACGGGCTGGGCCTGTTCCTGTCCGCGCTGGACTCGATCGTCAGGGTCTGATCAGCACGCTGCGCTCAGAGCGAAGGGCCCGCCGGGATTGCTCCCGGCGGGCCCTTCGGTGTTGCAGGGGTGGATCAGCCGAGCGGGCTGCCGAGGGTGCTGCCCAGGTCGCCACCGATGCCGGCGACGAGGCCGAGGATCGTCAGGGGCAGCTCAAGGACGAAGCCGAGGATGGTGTCCACGGCGGAGGAGCCGACGCCGTCGAAGCTGCCGAAGGTCTCGATGCTGAAGGGAACGGTGGCGTCGGCGATCGAACCGGTGAGGTCCATGGGGTCTCCCTAAGAGGTACGCCCCGGAATGGCCGGGGCGAGATGCGGCGACCCGGGTGGTCGCGCGCGCGAGATGATTTTGCCCTTATCTGGTGGACAACGGATCAACTTTCTTCACATTAATGACAGAGGTCACTCGCGCCACTCGTGGTCGGCTGTGCCCCGTGCGTCGCCCGCCGACCGCGGCCGATGCGGTAGAACCGTGGGATGAGCGAAACCAGTAACCAGCCCGTCTCCGCCTCCGACAAGGCCGACCGGCCGTTCGACATCGTCCTCTACGGTGCGACCGGGTTCACCGGGGGACTGGTGGCCGAGTACCTGCTGCGGCACATGCCCGAGGGTGGTTCCTGGGCGGTGGCGGGTCGGAACCGGACCAAGCTGGACGCGATCGTCGCCCGACTGGCCACCGAGATGCCGGACGTCCCCGCGCCCGGGGTCGTCGTCGCGGACACCGACGACGCGCGATCGTTGGCGGAGATGGCGCGGTCCGCTCGCGTCATCATCACCACGGTCGGCCCGTACCTCGAGTACGGCGAGCCCCTGGTGGCCGCCTGCGCCGAGGCCGGAACCGACTACGTGGACCTGACCGGGGAGCCCGAGTTCGTGGACCGCATGTACCTCGAGTATCACGACGCGGCCGTGGCCTCCGGCGCACGGATCGTCCACGCCTGCGGCTTCGACTCGATCCCCCACGACCTGGGCGTGTTCTACACCATGAAGCAGGTGCCCGAGGGTGTGCCGGCGGTGGTGTACGGGGCCGTCCACGCGGACGCCCAGTTCTCCGGCGGAACCTTCCACTCGGCCATCGGCCAGTTCGCGCGCCTGCGGGACGCGGCGAAGACCGCCAAGCTGCGGCGCCAGAAGGAGGGCAGGGTCGCCGACCGGCGGATCAAGTCGGTCCAGGGCAAGCCGCACCGGGACAGCGTGCTGGGCCGCTGGCTCGTGCCGCTGCCGACCATCGACCCGCAGATCGTCCTGCGGTCGGCCGCAGCCCTCGAGAGCTACGGGCCGGACTTCACCTACTCGCACTACGCGTCGGTCGGCTCGCCCGTCACCGCCACGGCCGGCATGGTCGGTGTCGGCGCGCTCGCGCTCGGCTCGCAGGTCGGCCCCATCCGGTCGCAGATCCTCAAGCGGATCGACCGCGGGGCCGGGCCGAGCGAGTCCCGCCGGGCCCGGTCCTCGTTCGACGTCACGTTCGTCGCGCTCGCCGGCGGACGTCGGATCGTCACCCGGGTCTCGGGGGGCGACCCGGGGTACACCGAGACGTCGATGATGCTCGCCGAGTCGGGTCTGAGCCTGGCGTTCGACGACCTGCCCGCGCTCTCGGGTCAGCTCACCACGGCCCAGGCCATGGGTGACGCTCTGCTGGACCGGGTCCAGCGCGGCGGCCTGACGTTCGAGGTCCTGTCGACGTAGGTCGGACCCCGGGCGACCCCGCACGAGGTGGGGCCGAAGGCGTCGATTCGCCACCCGGACGGGGCCGACTAGACTCGGCCCCGTGACCTCTCATGTGGACTCCATCTCGCACGCCTCCGACACCCCCGAGCTGGCCCAGCCGTGGGCGGAACTCGGACTCAAGGAGGACGAGTACGCCCGCATCCGGGAGATCCTGGGGCGTCGCCCCACGGACGCCGAGCTGGCCATGTACTCCGTCATGTGGTCGGAGCACTGCTCCTACAAGTCGTCCAAGGTGCACCTGAAGTATTTCGGGGAGACCACCACCGACGAGATGCGCTCGTCCATGCTCGCCGGTATCGGTGAGAACGCCGGCGTCGTGGACATCGGCGGCGGCTGGGCCGTGACGTTCAAGGTGGAGTCGCACAACCACCCCTCGTACATCGAGCCCTACCAGGGCGCCGCGACCGGTGTCGGCGGGATCATCCGCGACATCATGGCGATGGGTGCGCGGCCGGTGGCCGTGATGGACCAGCTTCGCTTCGGCCCCGCCGACGCCGACGACACGCACCGCGTGCTCCCCGGCGTCGTGGCGGGCGTCGGCGGCTACGGCAACTGCCTGGGCCTGCCCAACATCGGTGGCGAGACCGTGTTCGACGAGTCCTACGCCGCCAACCCTCTGGTCAACGCCCTCGGCGCGGGCGTCATGCGCGTCGAGGACCTGCACCTGGCGTTCGCGTCCGGCACGGGCAACCGGATCATCCTGTTCGGTGCCCGCACCGGCCTCGACGGGATCGGTGGCGTGTCGGTGCTCGCCTCCGAGACCTTCGACGTGGATGAGCACGGCGCGCCGGTCAAACCCCGCAAGCTCCCGGCCGTCCAGGTGGGCGACCCGTTCATGGAGAAGGTCCTCATCGAGTGCTGCCTCGACCTGTACCGCGAGGAACTGGTCGTGGGCATCCAGGACCTCGGCGGAGCCGGCCTGGCGTGCGCCACCTCCGAGCTGGCGGCGGCCGGCGACGGCGGCATGCACATCGTGCTCGACAACGTCCCGCTGCGTGCGGAGGGCATGACCGCCGCGGAGATCCTCTCGAGTGAGTCGCAGGAGCGCATGTGCGCCGTGGTGACGCCGGAGAACGTCGAGGCCTTCATGGGGGTGTGTCGCCGCTGGGACGTGCTGGCCGCCGACATCGGCGAGGTCACCGACGGCGACCGGCTCACCATCGAGTTCCGCGGCGAGACCGTCGTGGACGCCCCGCCGGAGTCACTGGCCGACGAGGGACCGGTCTACGAGCGCCCCGTCGAGCGCCCCGCCGACCAGGACGCTCTGCAGGCCGACACCACCGCGAACCTGGCCCGCCCGGCCACCGGTGACGAGCTGCGTCAGACCCTTCTGGACATGATCTCCAGCCCGGCGCTGTGCTCGCGCAAGTTCATCACCGAGCAGTACGACCGGTACGTCCGCGGCAACACGATCCTCGCGGAGGCCGCCGACGGCGGCGTCCTGCGCATCGACGAGGAGTCCGGTCGCGGCATCGCGCTGTCCACCGACGCCTCCGGTCGCTACACCAAGCTCGACCCGTACACCGGTGCCCGGCTGGCCCTGGCGGAGGCGTACCGCAATGTCGCCGTCACCGGCGCCACCCCGGTCGCGGTGACCAACTGCCTGAACTTCGGCTCCCCCGAGGACCCGGGCGTGATGTGGCAGTTCCGCGAGGCCGTCCACGGCCTGGCCGACGGGTGTGCCGAGCTCGGCATCCCCGTCACCGGCGGCAACGTCTCGTTCTACAACCAGACCGGCTCCACGCCGATCCTGCCGACGCCCGTCGTGGGCGTGCTCGGCGTGCTCGACGACGTCGCCCGCCGCACGCCCACCGCGTTCGGTGACACCCCCGGTGAGAGCATCTACCTCCTCGGCGAGACCCGGGACGAGCTCGACGGGTCCATCTGGGCCCAGGTCGCCCACGACCACCTCGGCGGACTGCCGCCCACGGTGGATCTGAAGTGGGAGGCCACCCTGGCCCGCATCATGGCGACCAGCTCGAAGGACGGCCTCATCACCGGCGCCCACGATCTGTCCGAGGGCGGCCTCGCGCAGGCTCTCGTGGAGTCGGCGCTGGCGGGCGAGTGCGGCATCCGCGTCGTGCTGCCCGAGGGCGCCGACCCGTTCGTCTGGCTGTTCTCCGAGTCCGCCGGCCGCGTGATCGTCTCCGTGCCGCGCGGCGAGGAGATCCGCTTCCAGCAGATGCTCACCGCGCAGAACATCCCGCACGCGCGGGTCGGCGTGACCGACCCCGACTCGGGCACGTTCGAGGTGCAGGGCCAGTTCACCCTCACCACCGACGAGTTGCGCGCCGCCCACGAGGGGACGCTGCCGGCGCTGTTCGGCGTCGACCCCGTCTGAGTCGTCGGGGAGGACGGCCGGACCGGGGACAGGCGGGCGGATGCGCGACCTGCGCGGGCGTGAGCGGGTCCTCGCGGTGGTGCTCGCCGCCACCGCGGGGTTCGTCGACGCCGTCGGCTTCCTCGTGGTGGGCGGCTACTTCGTGTCCTTCATGAGCGGGAACTCCACCCGCATGGTCGTCGACCTCTCAGGCGGTGACCTCGCAGGTGCCGCCATCGCCGCCGTCGTGCTGGTCTCCTTCTTCCTGGGGGCGGTCGGGGGCGCGGTGGTGACCCGACGTCGCAACCTCGACGACCGACCGGCGGTCCTGTCCCTCGTGGCGTTCCTGCTCCTGCTCTCGCTCGTCCTGCACTGGGCCACCACGGCCACGGTGCTCGGGACGCCGGTGTCCGTCGCGGCGGCGGCGGCATCGATGGGGGCCATGAACTCCGTCTTCCACTCCCGTGGCGAGGTCTCGCTCGGCGTGACGTACATGACGGGCGCCGTGGTGAAGTCGGCCCACCGCCTGGTCGACGCGCTGGCCGGGGGATCGTGGGCCCCGTACCGCCAGCAGGTGGCCCTGTGGTCCGCGCTCGTCCTCGGTGGTGTCGCCGGCGCACTGCTGCACGTGGCCATGGGCGCCACCGCGCTCGCGCTGGCCGCGGCGGTCGTGATCGGCGCGGCGGTCGTGACCGTCCTGCTGCGCGCCCGGGACTACCGCACCCCCTGACGGCCCGTCAGGGCCCCGGGCCTACGGCAGCCCTCGTCGTCGTGCCCCCAGGTAGGCCTCCCGCGCCGCGAGGCCACGGACCACCTCGTCGAGCATAGGACGTACGAACCGTTCCTTGTGCGCGGTGTCGGAGGCCGCCGCGGCGGCCAGGTTGAGCGCGGAGAACGTCGCCAGCATCAGCGACACGCGCACGAGGGTGACGCTGACCGGGAGACCGAACAGCAGCCCGCCGGGCTCGTCGGGAGGGCGCAGCGTCCACCGTGTCTCGGTGATCTCGGGGACGGCGATCCACCCGAGGGTCACGAAGAACAGGAACACGAGCGTCGCGAACAGCGCCGCCTGGATCAGGGTCGCCAGCACGGGCACCAGCACCAGGTTCACCCGCTCGCCCGGACGCAGCGGATGTTCCGGCGCACGCCCACCCAGGTCCTGGAGGATGTCGTCGCGGGTGGAGATGCCCACCAGTAGCACGGTGAGCGCTACCATGACGCCCAGCACGGCGAACGTCCGCGGCCAGGACAGTTCCACCATGACCTGCCAGATCTCCACGCTGAAGAACAGGAACAGCACCGCCAGCATGAGGATCGGCAGCACCCTCGCCACCATCGGCCCCATGGTGGCCAGTTCCCGCCGCACGCGCCGCGCCGACCAGCGCACCAGCGAGCCCAGCCCCGTGTAGGTGCCCACCAGGACGCCCACCGCGAGCAGGGCGGTGGTGCGGCACGAGGGGCCGTCGTGGGGGTCGAACACGACGTGGGGGACGACGACGAGGGCGATCAGTGCCCCGAGACCGATCGCCGAGCCGACCACCGGGCGCGCGTGACGGGCCGCCGTCGACACCAGCCATCCCACGAGTGGGGCGGCGACCCAGAGCGCGACCGCCAGCAGCAGGAATTCGGCGATCGGCTCCGGGGCGTCGAGCAGATCCGGCTCCGCCCCCGGCCCGGCCCGCTCGAGCAACGCGATCATGTAGTCGTTCGACCGGTCCACGGCGGCGATCCCGGTGGCGGCCACCGCGAGCCCGGCGCCGAGGCCGGCGGAGCGGGGGAGCACCTCG
>NZ_JAALDN010000237.1 GCF_014144855.1 Dietzia maris
CCAGGTAGTCGGCGTACCGGCGCGGCATGCCCTGGTTGCCCAGCCAGTGCTGCACCAGGAACGTCGTATGGAAACCGATGAACATCAGCCAGAAGTGCCACTTGCCCAGAGTTTCGTCGTACATGCGGCCCGTCATCTTGGGGAACCAGAAGTACACGCCGGCGAACGTGGCGAACACGATGGTGCCGAAGAGCGTGTAGTGGAAGTGCGCCACGATGAAGTACGAATCGTGGATGTGGAAGTCGATCGGCGCCGACGCCATCATGATGCCGGTCAGCCCGCCGAACAGGAACGTGATCATGAATCCGAGCGCAAACAGCATCGGGGTCTCGAAAGTGATCTTGCCTTTCCAGATTGTGCCGATCCAGTTGAAGAACTTCACACCGGTCGGGACCGCGATCAGGTACGACATGAACGAGAAGAACGGCAGCAAGACCGCACCTGTGGCGAACATATGGTGCGCCCACACCGCCATTGACAGTGCGGCGATCGCGAGGGTCGCGAAGACCAGGCCGGCGTAGCCGAACAGCGGCTTGCGCGCGAAGACCGGAAAGACCTCGGAGACGATGCCGAAGAACGGCAGTGCCACCACGTACACCTCGGGGTGGCCGAAGAACCAGAACAAGTGTTGCCAGAGGATAGCGCCACCGTTCCCGGGGTCGTAGATGCGCCCGCCGAAGGTGCGGTCGTAGAACACCCCCATGGCCGCAGCGGTGAGCAGCGGGAAGATCAGCAGGATCAGAACCGACGTGAACAGTAGGTTCCAGGTGAATATCGGCATCCGGAACATGGTCATACCCGGGGCTCGCAGGCAGATGATGGTCGTGACGAAGTTGACGGCACCGAGGATCGTGCCGACGCCGCCGATGCCGACGCCGAGGATCCACAGGTCCGCGCCCACGCCCGGGGAGTGGATCTTGTCCGCCAGCGGCATGTACATGGTCCATCCGAAGGCGGCCGCACCGCCGGGGGTCAGGAAACCGGTAAGTGCCACAGTCGCGCCGAACGTGAAGAGCCAGAAGCCGAACGCGTTGAGCCGGGGAAACGCGACGTCGGGCGCACCGATCTGGAGCGGCATCACGTAGTTTCCGATGCCGATCACGATGGGGGTGGCATAAAAAAGGAGCATCACTGTGCCGTGCATGGTGAACAGCTGGTTGTACTGCTCATTCGACAGGAACTGCATCCCCGGAAGGAAGAGCTCGGCGCGGATGAGCAGTGCCATGAGGCCGCCGGCGAAGAAGAAGATGAAGCAGGTGACGATGTACATGATGCCGATCAACTTGTGGTCGGTCGTCGTCAGCATCTTCCACACGAACGCGCCCGGCCGACCTCCACCCGTCGGGACGCCCGGCGGGTGGTCGAGCTCACGCGTCGGGCGCGTGGGCGGTACAAGAGTCTCCGACATATCGCTCCCCTGTCGTTCGTTCATCCGAAACTAGGCCGGGAGCCTCGGAACCGCATTGATCTAGGTCAACTCGGTGTGAGGAAATGCACACGTGGGCGCCCCACAGGGCCACACTGGTGACATGACCGCGCACGGGGACGATTCCGGAGTCACCGGGTCCGCGCTGTTCGCGGGCTCGGTCCTGTTCGCCTCGCTGCCACCCCGGTGCGGGGCCGCCCTGGCCGCCTCGTCGCGGACGAGTACGGCGAGGCCAGGCGCGGTGGTGCAGGTGACCGGGGAACCGGTGGGCCGCCTGGTGGTGATCACGGCCGGGGCCCTCCATGTCGTCCGGGAGGACCGGTCCGGGCACCAGCGTCACGTCCGGGTCCTCGGCCCCGGGAGCCATCTCGGCCTGGTGGAGTTCGCACTGGGCTGCCCTGCCCGTCACACCGTCGTCGCCGCGGAGGCCACCACGCTGACCAGCGTCTCGCACGGCGCGCTCCGGTCAGCGGCCGCCGCGTGCCCGGTGCTCAACGACTCGATCACCCGCGAACTGGCGTGGAAGGTGGTCGAGAGCGAACAGCACCTGGCGTCGATCACCTCGGAGGACGTGCTCACGCGACTGTCCGCCTACCTCGTGTCGTTACCCGGGTCGCCCCGCCAGGACGGGCGGATCCGGGTGCGACTGCCACTGTCCCAGTCCGACCTGGCCACGCATCTGGGGACGACCCCCGAGACGCTGAGCCGTCGACTACACGACCTCATCGCCTCGGGGGCGGTCGAGAGGGTCGCGCGGCGGGAGTTCGACCTCGACCACCGCCGACTCACCGGCGCCTGAGCACCCTCACCAGATGCTGACGCGCTCCTCGGGGGCGAGCCACAGTCCGTCGCCCTCGGTCACGTCGAAGGCGGCGTGGAAATCGTCGAGGTTGCGGACCACCTGGTTGCAGCGGAACTCCGGCGGGGAGTGCGGGTCCACGGCGAGCCGGCGGGCGGCCTCCTCGGCGCGGGTCTTGGTCCGCCACACGATCGCCCACGAGATGATGAGCCGCTGGATGCCGGTCATCCCGTCGATCTCCGGGCCCACCTCGGTGCCCTCGGCGGGTTCGCCGTCGGTGCCCTGCTCGTTCGAACCCTGCTCGTTCGAACCCTGTGCCAGCCGGTAGGCCAGCAGCGCGATCGTGAGACCGCCAAGGTCGCCGATGTTCTCCCCTACCGTGAAAGCCCCGTTGACGTGGTCCTTCGTGGCGTCCAGGCCGTCGGGGGTGAGGCCGTCGTACTGGGCGATCAGCGCCTCCACGCGGGTTCCGAACGCCTCGCGATCGTCGTCGGTCCACCAGTCGACCAGGTTGCCGTCGCCGTCGTACTTCGCTCCCTGGTCGTCGAACCCGTGACCGATCTCGTGCCCGATCACGGCACCGATCGCCCCGTAGTTGGCGGCGTCGTCGGCGTCGGCGTCGAAGAACGGCGGCTGCAGGATGGCGGCCGGGAAGACGATCTCGTTCATCACCGGGTTGTAGTAGGCGTTGACCGTCTGCGGCGTCATGTGCCACTCACCGCGGTCGACCGGGCCGCCAAGCTTGCCCAGCTCGTAGTGGTGCTCGAACTCGGCGGAGCGGCGCACGTTGCCGAGCAGGTCGTCGGCGCGGACCTCGAGCGCCGAGTAGTCGCGCCACTTCTCGGGGTAGCCGATCTTGGGCACGAACGCCTCGAGCTTGGCCAGCGCCCGCTCGCGGGTGGCCGGGGTCATCCACGGCAGACGGCTGATGGAGTAGCGGTAGGCCTCGGTGAGGTTCTCCACCAGCTCGACCATGCGCGCCTTGTGGCCGGGCGGGAAGTGCCGGGCCACGTACTCCTTGCCGACCTCCTCGCCGAGGGCGGCCTCGACCGCACCGACACCACGCTTCCAGCGGGCCTTGTTCTCCTCGGTGCCGGACATGACGGTGCCGTAGAAGCGGAAGTTCTCGTCCACCAGGTCCGAGGTCAGGAACGGCGCGCGCGCGGAGACCGTCCGCCAGCGCAGCCACTGCTTCCAGGTCTCCAGCGGCTCGGAGGCCCACAGGTCGGCCACGGCGGTGAGGAAGTCGGGCTGCATCGCGACGAGCCGGCCGAACGTCTCCTCGGTGCCGCCGAGCTCGCGGGCCCACTCATGCCAGGGGAAGCCGGGGGCCTGCTGCGGCAACTCGTCCCAGGTGACGGGGTTGTAGGTCTTGTCCGCGTCGCGACGGGCCACCACGTCCCAGTGGGCGGCGGCGATGCGGGTCTCCAGCGCGACGATCCGCTCGGCGGTCCGGCGGGCCCCGGTCTCCCCGTCCACGTCGTCGACCAGCCCGGCGAGGTCGAGCATCCGGGCGATGTGGTCGGTGTACTGCTCGCGCATCTCGGCGTACTGGTCCTCGCGGTAGAAGGACTCGTCCGGCAGCCCGATGCCGTACTGCACCAGGTAGAGGATGTACTCGCTCGAGTTCTTGGCGTCGTTGTTGACGTAGGCACCGATCAGCCCGCCGACGCCAACCTTCTCCAGCCGTGCCATCGCCAGCGCGAGTGAGTCGGCGTCGGTCGCACCGTCGATCTCGGCCAGATCGGGCGCGAGCGCGGCCACGCCGGCGGCCTCAACGGCGTCGGTGTCCATGAAGGAGGCGTAGAAGGCGCCGATCTGCGAGTCGACCGGGGCGTCGGTGATGATGTCGCGCACCCGCTCCTCGGACAGGTCGCGCAGGGCGAGGAACGCACCGTCGATCGGCCGGTCGGCGGGGATCACGTGCTCACGGATCCAGGTGCCGTTGACGTGCTGGTAGAGGTCGTCCTGGGGCCGGACGTCCGGATCGACGTACTGCAGGTCGAGGCCCGAGGGACGGGGCGCGTCGGTGGTGGGGATCTCGGTCGCTGTCATGTGACCAGGTTACGTAAGTGGTCGCGGGGTGGGCGGTCGGCACGACGTCGGAGGTCGCCACCTCCGTGACGACGACGAGGCGGGCCGACGGGATGCGCCGAACCGGTGAGGCGGGCCGGTGGTCGTGGATGCCGCGCGCGGCTGCCGGACGCGGGTCAGGGCAGGCCGTGGCGGGCGTTGTGATCCTTGGCGCCCTGGTAGGCGTCGACCATCCCCCAGATCCAGAACCCGAACATGATGGGCAGTCCGATGAGGATGACCGAGAGCAGAGCACCCACGAGGTAGCCGGCGAGGATGCCCACACCCCTACCGGCCCGGCCGACCAGCATCGTCCCCAGGCCGGGCACGAGGAGGGACGCCACCAGCATCAGCGCCGGGTCCTTGCGGGCCGCCGGCGGGAACTGACCGTAGGACTGCATCCCGTACCGCTGACCATAGGACTGCATCCCGTACGGCTGCTGCGCCCCGTAGGCGTACTCGGCGCCGTAGAAGGGCTGCGCGCCGTACTGACCCGGGTCGAACTGACCGCCGCCCTGCGGGCTCCCGTACGGCGGGGTTCCGTACTGCGGTCTCCCGTACTGCTGACCGCCGTAGCCGCCGGCCCCGTACTGCTGACCGCCGTCGTGACCGGGCCACTGCTCGTTCGCCCGACCGCCGAACGGGTCGTCGGGCCGGTCGGAGGCGTTGCCATCAGCGGGAGTACTCATGGGTCCACAGTATCGCGGCGCCACGACAGGTCGTCCGCCATGAAGTCCGCTCGCACCGCCACCACAAGCGGCCCCGGCTGCACGTCCTCACTGGCTTGCGCTGCCCGATTGCACACTCATCGAAGGGGTTGGGCTGCGTGAATGGACCATTCCGGGCGCGTAGGCCGGGGGCGGCTGCGGGCCGCCCTCTAGTTGCGGGCCGTCATCCCGGGCCGCGCCCAGATGTCCGCGCAGTCCACGCACGCGTCCTCCGAGACGATGCCGACCCGCTGGAGCTGCCCGTACATCCAGCAGCCCAAGCAGAAGCCGAGCGCGGCCTCGGCGAGCGCGGCGGCGACCAGCACACCGAGCACGACGCTGCCCGCCACCGCGAACCCGGCGAGGAACAGTCCGAACGCGATCGAGGACATCACCAGGCCGATCGTCTGGGCGAATCGCTTGGGCGCGCCGGCGACCATCTTGGGCTCGTCGCTGACCCGCGGCGCGAGCACATGGACCGACAGGCGACCGAACGGCGAGTACCGCGGGCCGCCGGCAACGCGGAGCGCGAAACCCACCACCAGCGCTCCCGCCAGCCATGTCCGGGCGGGCTCGGGAGCGAGGAGGGTGACCACCGCGAGCGTCACCACGAGGGCGGCGGTGCACCGCGCGGCGTAGTCGTTGACGATCTCGGGGAAGACGAACGCTTCTCGCAGACTCACAGTTCTCGCTCCTCACACACTTCGATAGACCGATCGGTCTATCTCGCGGACCAGAGTACGCCTGCGCCCCACGGATTCCCAGATGCCGCTAGTGTCGGCCCATGATCCCCGGTAGAGCAGCGGCTGGCACCGTCGTCGGGGCGGCCGCGTCACTCGCACTGGCGCTGTCCGGATGCGGCCAGGTCAGCGTCGGGGAACGAACTTCCGGGACCGCGGAACCCGCCGTCCCGGCCACGGCCACCTCGACCATCGCGACGGCCACCTCATCCCCAGGAGCCTCGGCCCCCACCGCGACGACGCCGCCCCCGACGCCCGGGCCGGAGGCCACCCCGGGCTGCGGGACACTGACCGAACCCGTCCATCGCCTCGTCCACGGCGCCGGCACCGATCGCGAGGCCGTCTCCGCCGAGGTCCGCCGCCTTTCCGACGGGGTCACCGACAACGCACTGTCCGCGGTGGCGAGTCGACTGTCGGGCATCGCAGTGCAGCCGACCGTCTCCCCGGCAGCGCTCGAGGCCCAGTGGGACCAGTTCCGGCGACTCTGCGACCTCCCCTGATCGCGCCCCCTCTACGCTGACGGACGTGCCCCCACCGCTGCGTCGCCGCTCGAACTCACCTCGTCCACCCGCCGCCCCCGTCATCCCGAGACGGGAGCAGCTCGAGCCGCCGCGCACCGAACTCGAGACGGACGGCCTGTGGGACGGGGTCCTGGCCGCCGCCGAACACGCGCCCGACCCGGAGGAGGGCGCGGCGCAGATCGGCGGGATGGAGGTCCGGGAGTCCGCACTCGAGAACCTCCGGTTGAGCGGCGCCCGCGCGGACGGCCTGAGGCTGACCGATGTCGTGATCAGCGGCTGCGACCTGTCGGGACTGGTGGCCGACGGCGCCTCGCTCACCCGCGTGAGGTTCGCGGGCTGCCGACTGACCGGGATCGTGCTGTCCGACGCACGACTGACCGACGTGACATTCGAGGACTGCCACGCGGACATGATCAACCTACGGATGGCCCGACTGCAGCGGGTCCGCCTCGCCTCGACGCGATGCCGGCAGGCCGACCTGCTCGAGGCGCGGATCGCCGATCTGACCACCGAGGGCACCGACCTGCGTGGTGCTGGGTTCGACCGGGCCACCCTCTCGGCCGTGGACCTGCGCGGCGCGGACCTGGAGGATGTCCGCGGGGCGTCGGCACTGCGGGGCGCCCTCATCTCGCCCGAACAGGTTCTGGGCGTGGGCCTGGCGCTGATCGGCGAGGCGGGGATCCGGGTCGACTGACCGGCCACCCGCATCCGGCCGCACACATCCGACCGCCCCGACCTCAGGGCGCAGCGCGTCGAGTCGCTCGAGGAGAGCTCAAATCAGGTGCGAGGCGGACTCGCGCCACTGGTTCACCGCGCGGTTGATGATCGCCTGGAGCTGCAGGATCTGGTCACGATCGGTGAGCGTGATGCCCTCCGCCCCGGTCTGCAGCCGCAACTCCGGAACCCCCCGCCCCGCCCCGTGCTCGTCCAGCATCACGGTCTCGGCGACCGACACCTCCAGAAAGGGGTCGTCGCCCGGGCCATCGACCTCGGTCACGAGGTCTTGGCGGTAACGCGGGGTGGTCAGGTCGATCGCATTGTTCATTGAGGGGCACTCCCGACTGGTCGGTGGGATTGCCTTAATCGTAGGTGAGGAAGCCAGGTCATCGAACGCGTGGGGCAGCGTGTTACAGGTTGTGATCAACCCGTGATCTTGGCCACTCTCCGGCCACCCTCCGGCCACCCTCCGGCGCCTCACCGCGACTGCTGCCCGGGCCGGAACTGGACAGATGTGAGAAACGTTGCATGAGTTGCTTGTGTGACTGAAGGGGTTGCAACATACTCAGCCCATGACATCTGCCGGACCGTCGGCCCGACGCGCCCCCCTTCCCCGCCTTCTCGTCGCCGTGGCCTCTGCAGCAGCCCTTTCTCTCGGCCTCCTCGTCGTCGTCATCTCCCCGCGCGCCGACGCCGGCGTCCCCCTGGCGCCCGCCTACCACGGCCTCGCGCAGGGGGTCGACGCCGCGAGCTGGCAGCACCCGCACGGTGCCGGCGTCGACTGGCACGCGGCCGCCGCGTCCGGGCAGTCCTTCGCCTTCATCAAGGCCACCGAGGGCACCGGACCCGCCAACCGCTACTACGAGTCCGACGTCGCCGATGCGCGCGCCGCCGGCATGCTCGTCGGCAGCTATCACATGGCGCGCCCCGCCATGGACCCCGCGCAGCAGGCCCACGCGTTCGCCGACCGACTGCAGTCCGTCGGCGGCCCGCAGCTCCCGCCGGTGCTCGATCTGGAGAAGGACGAGGGCCTCGACCCCGCCGAGCTGGCCGACTGGACGCAGGTCTTCCTCGACACTCTCGCCCACCGGACCGGTCGCGCGCCGATCCTCTACACCTACCGCTACTTCTGGATCGATCGGATGGCCAACACCCACCGCTTCGCCGAGTTCCCGCTGTGGCTCGCCGAGTACGGGGTGTCCGAGCCCACCCTGCCCGTGATCGGCGGCTGGAACGAGTGGCTGTTCTGGCAGCGCTCCGAGACCGGTGAGGTGCCCGGCTTCACCGACGCCGTGGATCTCAACGTCTTCGCCGGAACCCGCGACGACCTCCACGCCTGGCTCGGCCACGTCGAGCCCGCACCCGCACCCGCACCCGCGCCCGAAGCCACACTGGAACCCGCACCGGCGCCCCCTCCCCCGCCCGCCCCCGAGCTCGTGGCGGATCGTGAGATCGTCGAGGCGCCCGCCGGGATCCCGCCGGAGGTGCCCGTCCCCGTCGAGCCGTTCACGATCCCCGTCCCGCGCGACCTGCCGACCCCGGACGGGGTGCGGCTGCCGGAGACGATCGAGGTCCCCCGCGAGGTCGTGGCCCAGTTGCCGCCCGGAATGCGCTGACCCGGAACGCGCCGGCCTCCGGCGATGTCAGCGCGGTGCGGGTTCGCGGCGCCGCACCACGGCGGCGCGGATCGCACGCCATCCGATGAGGAGGACGGCGGTGACGACGCCCGCCACCACCATGAAGCTCCAGTGCGGCACACGCCCGTCGCCGAGACCGCGGATCACCATGCCCACCACCAGCGTGGCCAGCCACAGCAGTACGCCCGACCCGACGGCGGCGGGCGCGCGGCGGGTCGCCAGCAGGATCAGCCACCCCACTGCCAGCCCGATGAGGAACGGCCACGCCGTACCCCAGACCTGGGCCACGCCGAGCCCCTCGGAGTGCGCGCCCCGGCCGAAGGTGGAGAACACCACCACCAGCACCGCGTCGAGCGCGATCATCACCGGTACCGCCACTCGACTCACCGTCTCCTCCCCTCCCGCCGCTCGCTCGCACTGACCGAGCAGGACGCGTCGCCGGCCTCGTCCACGACCCCGTCCTCACGGACGCGCAGCAGCGGGATGGGACCCGAGTCGTGATGCACATGGGGGCGCCACGGTGTGCCCTTGAGCGGCCACATCGCCGAGAGCCCGGCCGGCGGGGCCGCCGCGACGGTCTGCTTCGACGCGGCGGGATACGCCGACGCGGGGGACCGAGAGGGGGACGACGACGAGGTATTCTCCCCCGGATCGTCGGCGTCGTCCGGGTCGGCGTCGGGGTCGAGGTCCACGGCACCCCGGTAGAAGAGGAAGAAGACCACCCAGCCGGCCAGGGCGACCAGCACGAAGCTGGCGATGCGGTAGACGAACACCGTCGCGAACGCCTGATGCGCACCGAGCCCGCCCGCGGTCAGGGTCGTGATGAGCGCGAACTCCACGGTCCCCAGCCCGCCGGGCGTGATGGGCGCGCTGGCCACGATCTTGCCGGTCACGTAAGCGATGCACAGGCCGCCGATGCTGTGCTGGGCACCGACGGCGTTGGCCGCCGCCCACAGGCAGCCGATGTCGGCGACCCAGTTGAGCAGGGAGAACGCGAAGGCCTTGGACAACTGCGTCTTGGTCAGTTCGACGGCCTCGGCCTGCTCGACGACCTTGCGCACCGCGGCGGCACCGTGGTCGGCGGGCTTGCGACGCCGCGCGTTGATCCACTCGAGGAGGGCCAGGAGCGCCCCCTCGATCCTGTCGGGGTTCCGGGCGGCCCACTGGACCACCACCACGATCCCCACCAGGCCCATGGCAGAAAGCGCCAGCAGGAACGGGTTGGACACCGTCCCCACCAGGAAGAAGCCGAGCAGCGCCAGCAGGACGATGCCGACGGTCGACAGCACGCCGGAGATGACGAGCTGCCACGAGGCGACGACGCGGGTGGCTCCCCACTGCCGGGTCTTGCGGTAGGTCAGGGTGGTGCCGAAGACCTGCCCGCCGGGGATGCTCGTGGAGAACGCGTTGGCGGAGAAGACCAGGCCGACGCTGCCCCAGTAGCCCACCCTGACACCGGCGGACTGCAGGAGCAGTTTCTGCACCGAGCCGTAGCTCGACATCGACAGGTAGGAGAACACCAGCGCGGCCGCGACCCAACCCCAGTGCGGGCGGGTGACGGCCTCGAATCCCTCGGCGAAGAACGGCATCTGGCCACGGAGCCAGTAGAGGATGAAGGCCAGGACAGTCAGGGTCGCGATGGCCTTGAACCACGGATTGCCCAGGACCACCCGGATGCGACGCCGCGCCTCGGCGCCCCGCGTGCCCATCATCGATCCACCATAACCAAAGGATCCGACCCGGCCCAGGACCCACACCGCAGGGCCCTGGCGAGCGTCACGCGTCGCGCCCCTGCTGACGTTCCCGCATCAGACGGGCGATCAGGTCGGAGGCGGGGATCTTCCCGTCCTCGGTGATGTCGGGTTCCTCGTCGTACTCGGGGTCACGGACCGGCTCGAGCTCCGCCTCCGGCTCGAGCTCTGACTCGGACTGCCACTCCGGCTCGAGCTCCGCCTCCGGCTCGAACTCCGCCTCGGCCCCGGGCTCGCGGTCGAGCACGGCCACGGCGGTGGCGGGTCCGGCGACCTCTGTCCGTCCGGCGCCCGCGGAATCCGCGGAGACCCCGGAGTCCGCGGCGGGGACCGGCTCGGCCGCGCCGGTGGTGGCGGG
>NZ_JAALDN010000238.1 GCF_014144855.1 Dietzia maris
CCGGTGAGCAGCTCGGGCTCGTCGTCGATCTCCGCCTCGCCGAGGCCGATCCGTTCCTGGACGCGCTTCATCCACCCGGGCGCCCACCAGTTGTCGGTGCCGAGCATCTGCATGACCGCCGGCACGAGCAGCATGCGGATCACGGTGGCGTCGATGATGAGCGCGGCGATCATGCCGAACGCGATGTACTTCATCATCACGATCTCGGAGAACGCGAACGCGCCGGTCACCACGATGAGGATGAGCGCGGCCGAGGTGATGATCCGGCCGGTGTTGGCCACTCCGCTGCGGATGGCCTCCGTCGTCCGAGCGCCCCGCGAGCGTGCTTCGACCATCCGCGAGACCAGGAACACCTCGTAGTCCGTGGACAGCCCGTAGATGATCGCCATGAGCAGCACCACGACCGGCGAGGTGAGCGGGCCGGCCGTGAACCCGAGCAACCCGGACAGGTGCCCGTCGACGAAGATCCAGGTGAGGATGCCGAGGGTGGCACCGAGGCCGAGCAGGTTCATGATCGCGGCCTTGATCGGCAGCACCAGCGACCCGAACGCGAGGAACATGAGGAGCGTGGTCGCCAGTAGGACGTACAGCACGAACCACGGCAGACCGTCGACCAGGGCCTCGACCGAATCGCGCTCCATGGCCGGGTTGCCGCCGACGTACACCTCGGTGTCCGCGGGGATCGGGAAGGACTGCAGGTACTCGACGGTCTCGGCGGCGTCGTTCCGGTCGATCACGCCGGTCTGCAACACCACCACGTCGCGCCCCTGCGCGTCCTGCTCGCCCGAGCGGGCGAACTGGAACGGACCGGTCAGACCCGGCGCCTCGTTGGCCGCCGAGCGGATCTGCGACAGGGTCGCCCCGTCGGAGCCGATCACCACGAGCTTGACCGGGTCGGTGCGGGTGCCGGGGAAGTTCTCGTCGTACTGCTCCTGCGCGACGCGGGTGGTGTTGTCCGGCGGGAGGTAGGTCTCGTTGATGCCGCCGAACTTCACGCCGGAGAACGGGATAATGAGCGCGACCAGCACCACGACGACGGGGATGGCCACAGCCACCGGGCGCTTCATGGAGAAGTCGGCGACGCGACCGAACAGGCCGTTCTCCACCTGCTCGCGCGAGCGGTGACGCTGCAGTCGCTTGATGCCGAGCATGTCGATGCGGTGGCCGAGCAGCATCAGCACGGCCGGCAGGAGCGTCACCGACAGTGCGGCGGCGAGGATGACGGCGGCGATCGCGCCGTAGGCGACGGACTTGAGGAACGCCTGCGGGAAGATGAGCAGCCCGGACAGGGTCACGCCCACCATGACCGCGGAGAACACCACGGTCCGTCCGGCGGTGGCCACCGCCCGGCGCACCGCCGCGTCCGGTGGGTAGCCCTCGGCCATCTCCTCCCGGAACCGGCTCACGACGAACAGGCCGTAGTCGATCGCCAGGCCGAGGCCGATCAGAGTCACCACGTTCTGGGCGAAGGAGTTCACCGGGGTGACCAGCGACAGCAGGTGCAACGCCCCGAGCGAACCGAGGATCGTGAGCACGCCCACCGCGACCGGCATGAACGCGGCCACGACACCGCCGAACACCACGATCAGCAGCAGGAACACCAGCGGCAGCGCGATGATTTCGGCGCGGACCAGGTCGGCGTCCATCCCGTCCTGCAGCGCACCGGCGACCGCCTGCACACCCGCGACGTCGGTCTGGATGCCGTCGATGGCGATCCCGTCCTCGATCACCCGGAAGTTCTCGAGGATCTCCTCGTCCTCGCCGGCGATCTGGACGGAGGCCACGACGATGCCCTCGTCCCTGTTGACCAGGGCCGGGGACTGGTTGAACACGAAGCTGGTGACGCCGGTGACCTCGTCCGGGTGCTCGGTGCGGATCGACTCGAGCGAGGCGCGGATCGGGTCCTGGAAGGCGGGATCGTCGACCGAGGTGCCCTCGGGTGCGTGGTACGACACCACGACGTCGCCGAGCGCGTCGCGTCCGTACGCCTCCTGCTCGAGCCGTTCGGCGGTCGCCCACCCGCTGTCGGGGTCCTCGAACCCGCCCTGACCGAACGGGTTGCCGAACGCGGTTCCGGCGAGGCTGATGAACGCCATGACGAGAACCGAGCACACCAGGACCAGCACGCGGCGGTGGGCGACGAACCGCCCGAGTGAGTTGAACACCGGGGAACTCCTAGCGCGAGGTGAGCAGGGCCGTGAGCGGCCGCAGCGGCTGCAGCCAGGCACCCTCGTCGGGCAGGTTCTCGAGGCTGACCCGGGGCAGCGGCTCGCGGAACACACCGGGGATGTCCTCGAGGTCGAGGAACGTGATGGTGTCGTGCTGGACGGCCCAGGTGGCGTGCTCGCGGAACCCGATCACCGTGACCGGGATGTCGTGGGCGAGGTCCTCCAGCGGTTCGCGGAACGCCTGACCGTCGGCCGACGCCACCACCACGCCCGCGAGGCGGCCGGAGCCGGCCCGCAGGTCGATGTGCTGGAGCATGTCCTCGTCGACGTCGGAGTCGTCGCTGGTCTTGGGCTTGGCGAACACGGCGAAGCCGACGTTGCGCAGCGCCTCGACCCACGGCCGGACGTTGTCCGAGGTGCCCTGGACGATGTTGGTGAAGACCGTCGCCTCGGCCTCGAGGGTGTCCTCGGTCTGCAGGGACAGGTCGGCGGTGTACCCGAGCAGCCACCGGCCGAGCGCGTCGAAGCGCGGCCGGTAGATCGCGGTGGGGCGGCCACCCAGGATGGACCCCAGCCCCATGTCGACGTTGGGCGCGTCCCACACCAGGAGCACCACTCCCGGGGCGTCGGGCGTGACCACGTCCGTCGTGTCGTGGTTGCGCATCTCGTCAGGTGGGGTCATCGCGTCCGCCTCGGTCGTCGTCGTTCGGGGGCTGTGGAGAAGGGCGTCAGTTCGTACGACGCCAGAGGAATTCGTTGATCACTCGCTCCTCCTGCAGCCCCTTGCCCTCGAACTTCGTCACGGGTCTGTCAAGACTGAACGGTACGTGCCCGAGGTCGGTCGCGGGGTCCAGCCGTCTCAGCGCGGGCTCGGCGTCGCCGGTCTCGCCGATCCACTCGGCGTAGTCGGCGTGGTCCGTGGCCACGTGCAACACGCCGCCGGGCGCCAGGCGTGAGGCGATGAGCTCGAAGGTGCCGGACTGCAGCAGCCGCCGCTTGTGGTGGCGGGCCTTGGGCCAGGGGTCGGGGAAGAACACGCGGACCCCGGTCAGGCTCGCCGGCGCGATCATGTTGGTGAGCACGTCCACGCCGTCGCCGCGGATCATGCGCACGTTCTCGAGCCCCTCGCGCAGGACCATGCCCAGCAGCTGGGCCAGTCCGGGCTGGTAGACCTCCACGGCGATCACGTCGACGTCCGGCTCGGCGGCGGCCATCGCGGCGGTCGAGGTCCCGGTCCCGGACCCGATCTCCACGATCAACGGTGCGCGGCGCCCGAACATCTGCTCCGGGTCCACGATCTCGTCGGAGACGTTGCGCCCGTAGGTGGGCCAGTGTTCCTCCCAGTTGCGCTGCTGGCCCGGCCGCAGGGTTCCGCGCCGGAACCGGTAGGCCGTCACCCGGGGGAACAGGCGGGCGCTGTCGTCGGGAGTGGCACCGTCGTCCGGAGTGGCACCGTCGTCGGGAGTGACACCGTCGTCCGGGGTCCCGTCAGCCGCCGGGGCGGGGTTCTCGCTCTGGTTCACCCGGCCATCATCCCGTAATCCGTGGTCGGGTTACGAATCCGACCGACGTCCCCGCCCGTGCCGCGGGGCCGCTCGCCGCGCCGCGCGGGTGACCCTGCCTGGGGGAAGGTCTTGCCGCGGGCAGGTCCCCACGTCACGATTATCGCGTGCCGACCGTGACCCACGACACCGAGCCCCAGGCCCCGGTGCGACCCGAGAGCCCGGATCCCGCCGTGCGCGTCCGACGCCTGCTCTCCTCCGCCCGGGAACGCTCCGGACGGTCGGTCGACCCCGCCGTCGGCCCTGTCGTGTACGACCCTGGTGCGTACGGCCCGGTGGAGGAGGCCCTCGCGCGTTTCGACGCGCCCGTCGACATCCGGATCCGCGGCGGCCTGGGGTCGGGGCGCCGCACCCTGGCCGCGGCGCT
>NZ_JAALDN010000239.1 GCF_014144855.1 Dietzia maris
TCGTGGGGGCGGCCGGCGCCTGATGCTCCCGGGGGTGGGGCCGGCGTCCGCCGCGGACGCCGGGGCCGCGGGCGGACACGTAACATGGGGGTCGTGCCCGCGGCCGACCCGCGGTGAAGTGAACTATATGCGCAGGTGAGAGGGTAGAATGGCCGAGTTTATCTACACGATGAAGAAGGTACGCAAGGCGCACGGGGACAAGGTGATCCTCGACGACGTCACGATGTCCTTCTACCCCGGTGCGAAGATCGGCGTCGTGGGCCCCAACGGCGCCGGCAAGTCCTCCATCCTCAAGATCATGGCCGGGATCGACCAGCCCTCCAACGGCGAGGCGTTCCTCGATCCCGAGGCAACCGTCGGCATCCTGCTGCAGGAGCCGGAGCTCGACCAGTCCAAGACCGTCAAGGAGAACGTCGAGGACGGCCTCGGCGAGACGATGGTGCAGCTGCGTCGGTACAACGAGGTCGCCGAGGAGATGGCGACCGACTACACCGACGAGCTCATGGAGGAGATGGGTCGGCTGCAGGAGCAGCTCGACGCCGTGGACGCCTGGGACGTGGACTCCCAGATCGAGCAGGCCATGGACGCCCTGCGCTGCCCGCCGGGCGACTCGCCGGTGACGAACCTGTCCGGTGGCGAGGCGCGTCGGGTGGCGCTGTGCAAGCTGCTGCTGAGCAAGCCCGACCTGCTGCTGCTCGACGAGCCCACCAACCACCTGGACGCCGAGTCCGTCCTGTGGTTGGAGCAGCACCTGGCCGCCTACCCCGGCGCCGTCCTGGCCGTCACACACGACCGGTACTTCCTCGACCACGTCGCGCAGTGGATCTGTGAGGTCGACCGCGGTCAGCTGCACCCCTACGAGGGCAACTACTCCACCTACCTGGAGAAGAAGGCCGAGCGCCTCGAGGTCCAGGGCAAGAAGGACCAGAAGCTGCAGAAGCGGCTCAAGGCCGAGCTCGAGTGGGTGCGCTCCGGTGCCAAGGCGCGCCAGTCCAAGTCCAAGGCCCGTCTGGCCAAGTACGAGGAGATGGCCGCGGAGGCGGAGAAGCACCGCAAGCTCGACTTCGAGGAGATCCAGATCCCCACGCCGCCGCGGCTCGGCAACGTGGTGGTGGACGTCGACAAGCTGACCAAGGGCTTCGACGACCGGGTCCTCATCAAGGACCTGTCGTTCACGCTGCCGCGCAACGGCATCGTCGGCGTGATCGGCCCCAACGGCGTCGGTAAGACGACGCTGTTCAAGACCATCGTGGGCCTGGAGGAGCCGGACTCCGGCACCGTCAAGGTGGGCGACACGGTGAAGCTGAGCTACGTCGACCAGAACCGCGCCAACATCGACCCGGAGAAGTCGGTGTGGGAGGTCGTCTCCGAGGGCAACGACTACATCGAGGTCGGCCAGAACGAGATGCCCTCGCGTGCCTACGTCAGCGCCTTTGGCTTCAAGGGCCCGGACCAGCAGAAGAAGTCCGGCGTCCTGTCCGGTGGTGAGCGCAACCGCCTCAACCTGGCGCTGACGCTCAAGGTCGGCGGCAACCTGATCCTCCTCGATGAGCCCACCAACGACCTCGACACCGAGACGCTGGGCAGCCTGGAGAACGCACTCGAGGACTTCCCGGGCTGCGCCGTGGTCATCTCGCACGACCGCTGGTTCCTGGACCGCACCTGTACCCACATCCTCGCCTGGGAGGGCAACGTGGACGAGGGGCAGTGGTACTGGTTCGAGGGCAACTTCGAGGGCTACGAGAAGAACAAGGTCGAGCGTCTCGGCCCCGACGCGGCGCGCCCGCACCGGGTCACGCACCGCAAGCTCACCAGGGACTGACCGCAGATGGCCACGCCGACCACCCAGGGCTCGGACGCCCCGACCACCGGAACCTCACCCGGGGCCGCCACCGTGGCGGGGGCCGTGCACCGGGTCCGGATCCCGTTGCGCATCTCCGACTTCGTGGGCATGCACGTCAACAACGTGCGGTTCCAGGAGTTCTCGCAGGACGCCCGGCTGATCTGGTTCCGCGAGAAGTTCGGGGTACCGGGCTCCCGGGTGCCGATCGCGCTGGCGCGGTGGATGGAGATCGACTTCCGTCGCACCATCGCCATGGGCGTGCCCGAGGTGTGGGTGGACGTGCAGGTGGTGCGGGTGGGCCGCACGTCGTTCACGATGCGGACCTCGATCGGCTCGGAGTCGACCGGTGCCGAGCCCTGCGCGGTGGTCGACACCGTGATGGTGGTGACCGCGGATGACGAGACCACGACACTGGAGATCACCCCCGAGGAGCGCGTGGCGCTGCTCGGGGACCGGGAGGAGGCGGGATGACCATGCGCGACGCCGTGGACGCCGGGACGTTCCGTTGCACCCTGCAGGTGCGGTGGGCGGACTTCGACCAGTACGGCCACGTCAACAACATCAAGTACCTCGAGTACGCGCAGGAGGCGCGGATCCTGTTCATCCGCAGCCGGTTCGGTCCGTTCGGCCTGGGCAACCTGCCCCAGGTCGTGCGGCGCACCGAGATCGACCACCTGCGGCCCGTCCTGCGTGACTCGACCTCGGTGGACGTGGAGATCGACGTCGAACACGTCGGCACCACGTCGTATCAGATCCGCCAGACCATCCTGGACGCGGCGGGCGAGATCTGCTGCACGTTGCGGGTGGTCATGGTCGCCTACGACTCCTCCACCTCGACCGCGGTGGAGATCCCCTCGGGGGTCCGTCACGTGCTGGAGGCGGCCACACAACCGGCGGCGATCACCGACCAGGGGCCCGCCACGTGACCGACCAGCTCGTCTACGAGACC
>NZ_JAALDN010000023.1 GCF_014144855.1 Dietzia maris
CGCTTGAACTCGACCGGGTCGACGGCGACGATAGCGCGCGCACCCGCCGCCGCTGCACCCTGGACCGAGTTGATGCCGATCCCACCGACTCCCACGACCACCACGATGTCGCCCTCCTTGGCGCCGCCGATCTCCGTGGCCGAGCCCCAACCGGTGCACACCCCGCAGCCGAGAAGTGCGGCTTTGTCCAGCGGGATGTCCTTCTCGATCTTGATGACGGACGACTGGTGCACGGTGACGTGCGGGGCGAACGTCCCCAGGAGGCACATGGTGGCCACGTCCTCACCGTCGGCGGTGTGCACCCTGAAGCCGCCGTCGCTGATCGCACGCCCGGTGAGCAGTCCCGCGCCGTTGTCGCAGAGGTTCTGCAGGCCCTCTGAACACGGCGGGCAGGTACCGCAGGCGGGGATGAACGCCAGGACGACGTGGTCTCCCTCCTCTAGGCCGATCACACCCTCGCCGACCTTGGTGACGACCCCGGCACCCTCGTGACCGCCCATGATCGGGTAGGACTCGAACTGCAGGTCGCCGGTGAGCAGGTGCTCGTCCGAATGGCAGAGGCCCGATGCGGCCAACTTGACCTGGACCTCTCCCGCCTTGGGATCGTCGATGTCGACGTCGACGATCTCCCAGCCGTCCTGCTTGGGCTCACGGATGATGGCGGCCTTGGTACGCATGGCTTTACCTCTCGTTGCGGGTTTCTGTGATGTGTGTCGAGTCATATATCTGTGACAATCGCATACGCTACGCGTCGGGCGTCGCCCAGGAGGGCAATCGGCGTTCGAGAAATGCGCTCATCCCCTCGGCCACCTCGGGCGTCGTGAACAGCCGCGCGGTGACCCCGGCGAGGTCGTCTCCACGGGCGTCGAGCTCGGCAATCATCGGCGCGGCCAGCAGCGCCTTGTTCTCCGCCAGTCCCTGCGGCGAGCAGGGCCGGAAGGAGTCGACGAGCTCGTCGACGGCGGCGTCGAGGTCCTCCACCGCGTCCGAGAGCAGGCCGATCCGCCGGGCGTGCGCGGAGTCGAACTTCTCGCCGGTCAGCAGCACGCATGCGAGATCCCGTGAGTTCACGCGTGCCGCCAACGGTACGGAGATCATGACGGCCGCCAGGCCGAGGCGGACCTCGGTGAGCGCGAAGGTGGACGACGGTCCGGCGACGGCGAGGTCGCAGGCCGCCACCAGACCCATCCCACCGGCGCGGACGTGACCGTCGACGGCCGCGATCACCGGCTTGGGATGCGCGATGATCGCCCGGAGCAGGCCCAGGAACATCCGGGCCAGCGTCCACTACGGCACCGCCACCGACGTCCAGGCACGACGCCAAGCCGTCCTCGACGCCGCCTACCACGCCCACCCGCAACGGTTCAGCCGACGACCGCAACCGCCGAAACTTCCAGAGAAGGCCACCATCAACGACCCCGCCAGACGAGCCAAAACTGGTTACGTTCCAACACCCTGAAATGTCTCATTTGATTTGACTTACTCAGTAGCGTCCGACTAGCTTGTGGGCACCGTCAGGTTTGGACAAACTACGTGATCTGACTCACTCGCAGAGATGACAGCATCCCGGAAGGAATGTCCATGGACGAGGGAATCGGCAGCTGGGTCACGACGAGGGCATTCCTCTCCGGGGACCGGATCGCTCTCGTCGACGGTGAGCGGCGTCTGACCTACTCCGCCCTAGACAGCAGCACCAATCGACTGGCCCGGGCACTGAGCGCCCTCGGCGTCCGACGGGGCGATCGGGTGGCAGGGCTCCTGCTCAACAGCACCGCGTTCATAGAGACGATGCTGGCCACGGCCAAGCTGGGCGCGGTGTTCGTGCCCATGAACGTGCGTCTTGCGCCGGCCGAGATCACCTATCTCTTGGCGGACTCGGGCGCAGACGTGTTCGTGTATTCGGCGCCCCTGGCTCCGGGGGCACGCGCGGCTGTGGCCGGCGAGGGAGTACGCGTCCGATCCCGCCTGGTCGTCGGCGGCGAACCCGAGGACGGCGAGCTGCGCTATGAGCACGTGTTGGCCAACGGTGAGGCCCGTCCAGTCAGCGCCGACGTCGATCGGAGCAACGTGTCGTGCTTGATGTACACGTCCGGAACCACAGGGCGACCCAAGGGCGCGATGCTGACCCACGACAATCACCTGTGGAACGTCGTGAACAGCTTGTCCTTCGGGCGCGGCTTGCGTGAGACCGACGTCACGGTGACCGTGGCGCCGATGTTCCACATCGGGGGCCTCGGGATCCACACCCTGCCGCTGCTGTACGTCGGCGGGACCAACGTACTGCTTCCCTCGTTCGACCCGGCGCAGACCCTGAAGGCGATGTCCCGAGAGAGGGCCACCGTGCAGTTCATGGTCCCGGCCATGTGGGCAGCGCTCATGTCGGAGCCTGGCTTCGACGACTTCGACCTGTCCTCGCTGGAGCTCGCCGTCTCCGGTGGAGCGCCCTGCCCTCTGCCGGTCATTGATTTCTATCAGGGTAAGGGGCTGCCCTTCCAGGAGGGTTTCGGAATGACCGAGACCGCTCCGATCGTGTCCGTCTTGGACGCCGATCACGTCAAGGAGAAGGCCGGATCCATCGGGCGCGCGGTGTTCCACGTTGAGGCGCGCATCGTTGATGACGCCGACAAGGACGCGCGCACCAACGAGGTCGGAGAGCTCGTCCTCCGGGGACCCAATGTGTTCGCGGGCTACTGGGGTCTCCCGGAAGCCACGGCCGAGGCCTTCCGCGGCGGCTGGTTCCACACCGGTGACCTGGGCCGC
This sequence comes from Dietzia maris, assembly GCF_014144855.1. Classification (GTDB taxonomy): domain Bacteria; phylum Actinomycetota; class Actinomycetes; order Mycobacteriales; family Mycobacteriaceae; genus Dietzia; species Dietzia kunjamensis. Next base: position 2,761 of record NZ_JAALDN010000023.1, read on the forward strand.
ATAGACGCCGAGGGGTTCATCACGCTCGTCGACCGCAAAAAGGACATGATCATCACTGGCGGCGAGAACGTCTACCCGATCGAGGTCGAGCAAGTGCTCTACCGGCACCCGGCCGTTCGTGAAGTGGCCGTCGTCGGCGTCCCCGACGTCCGCTGGGGCGAGACCCCGGTGGCCACCGTGGCGCTCCAGGACGGCGCCGAGCCGACCGGCGAGGAACTCATCGCATACACCCGGGAGCGGCTTGCCCACTTCAAGTGCCCCACCAGGATCGAGTTCGTAGCCGAGCTGCCCCGCACAGCGACCGGCAAGGTGCTCAAGACGGTGCTACGGCAGCAGCACGGCGGCAACGAACACGCCGTGCGCCGCTGAAGCCCAGTTCAGACTGCTCCCGACGCCCGGCGCAGGTCACTATTCGAGTGAGAGGAACCGGACGGCGACCTCGGAGATCTTCCGCGCTGTCGCGGTTCGGTCCCACTTGGGGAGCGCAAGATGACTGACCGTCAGGCGCACCAGGGTGTCGGCCGCGTCGATGACATCGCCCGGGGGGAGACCCGGATAACTCTCCGCGACCCATCCGGCCAGGGTGTCGGAGGCGAGGTCGAGAAGCGGTGCGGATGTCGTGAGCAGCGGGAGCATCCCCGTGGACGCCTGACCTCCCGCATCAAGGTCACGGTTGGAGATGAGCACCGCCTTGAGCAGGGGGCTGCGCCCGGCCTCGTTCAAGGTGTAGTCGACGGCGGCTGCGATGCCTCGCTTCGCATCGCCGATGTGCGCCTCCAGCGCGCCCCGGATGCCCTCGAGGAAGCGCGAGGCCTCCCGGAGTACGACGGCTTCTCCGAGGCCGGCCTTGTCACCGAACTCCTTGTACAGAGCCGCCCGCGACACCCCGGCACGATCAGCCACCTGCCCCATGCGCACCCGGTCCCAGCCGCGGTCGACAGTCAGGTCGTGGGCAGCCTCGAGGACAGCCAGGCGCATGTGCTCCTTGAATCGTTCGCGCATTGACGGTGCCCGCATGACAGAAAGGTTAGCGATTCCTGTCTCGCGATCGACTCGCGTCACTGACTTGGACACGGCCACACGCTACCTAGCGTGCTCGTCGGCCAGTTGGTCGACCATCGCTGCGAGGGTGTCCTGAAGTCTTTGCACACCCGCAGCGGCTGCCGTCGCCGTCGGCAATTCTCGGAGGTCCTCGAGCGGGACCGGGTCCCCGACCAGCAGGGTGACCCGACGACGGCGGCCCAGCACCACCCTTCCTTCGTAGGCTGGCGCGATGGCCTGCACACCCCATTGGGCGACGGGGATCAATGGGACTGACGTCTCGAGCGCGATGCGAACAGCACCCGACCTGAGCGACATCAGACGTGCATCCGGTCGGTTCGTGATCGATCCCTCCGGGTAGACGACGACGAGGGCGCCGCGATCCACTGCTTCGATCGCGGCGCGGATCCCGGCTCGCCCGTCGGAGCGGTCGACCTGGACGTGGCCGGCCGACCGAAACCACCAGCCCACTGCTCTGCTCTGAAACAGGCTTGATTTTGCCATGAACCAGGGGGTCCGGCCCTGGGCGAGGACCATCTCCGCGAGGAAGAGCGGGTCGGCTTGGGAGACATGGTTGGCCGCCAGTACTGCGCCCCCCGACCCGGGAAGGCGCTCTGTACCGCGCCAGTCCGCTCTCCTGACGAGCAGCAGAAGGGGTTTGCAGACGACCAACGCGAGCCACCATGCAGGGCCGCGGGCGTCCGCGGGTGCGCGTCGCACGCCTGCGGACTGATGCGAGTCACGGGCGCCCGGAACGAAAGGCAGAAGTCTCATCGCGGGCCCTGCCGTCGACCTCCAAACCATCCTTGTTCACCTCGGGGGTCAGACGTTCGGTGATGACCACGACCAGTGGTCGGTCTGCTTGCTCACACCGCCACCTCCGGTGTCAGGGCAGTCGTGTCGACGGCGACTTGGCCGAGAATGCCGTTGGTGGTCATGGAGTCCCCGGGGCGGTTGACGCTGTCAGCGGCGACCGGCTCGCCCTGCCTGAGGTAGTAGCAGGTGCGGTTTCGGTCAGAGGTGGGGTCACCGCTCAGGACGATGTCGTCATAACCGTTGTTGAGTCCCGCGATCCGCAGCTTGTGGTCGTACTGGTCCGACCGGGACCATGGGAGCGCCGACACCTTCTTGTCCCTTCCGCAGATCGTCCTTGTTCCTTCCACAGGTCTTCGAGAAGGAGGTCGCTGGTAGGGCAACATCGGCTCGTCACCGGCCCACGATGTCACCGGACCAACCCTCCCGGCGGAGGCGGGTGGCCGACTGCGCGCCGGCATGGCTGGCGCCGACCACCACCGCGCGCCCCGAACTCATCCGGTTCCCTTGGGGGTGAGCTCGACCATCAGCTTGCTGATGCCGCGAACGAAGTTGGACTGCACGTACTCCGGCTCACCGACGACATCGATCCTCTCGAAGCGTGGGAGCAGCTCCTCCCAGAGGATCCGCAACTGCAGCTCGGCCAATCGGTTGCCCATGCACCGATGGACGCCGAACCCGAAAGCGATGTGGTTGCGGGCGTTGGGCCGGTCGATGATCAACTCGTCCGGCCGCTCGAACACGGACTCGTCCCGGTTGCCCGAGGCGTACCACATGACCACCTTGTCACCCTTACGGATGAACTGACCGTT
>NZ_JAALDN010000240.1 GCF_014144855.1 Dietzia maris
CGAGCGCGGCGCCCGCGGTGAGCCCGAGCAGGCCCGGGTCGCCGAGCGGATTGCGGGTGGCGCCCTGGAGCCCGGCGCCCGCCACAGCAAGCGCGGCCCCCACGAGGATCGCGGTGATCGTGCGGGGAACCCGGGCGGCCACCACCACCTCGTCCATCCCGGTACCCGAACCGGGGGCGAGGGTGGCCATGAGGTCACCGGCGAACACCTGCGACGGGAGCGCCGCCAACACCGACCACACCACCGTCGGGTCGACGGATCGCGCTCCCACGAACAGCGAGAGTGCCACGCCCGCGACGAGCAACGTCGACGAGGCCACCGTGCCGATCACGACACGGTGGCGCCGCTGCACGGTCGGTACCGCAGGCACCGCCGACCCGCCCGCCGGGAGGACAGGCGGGTCGGCGGTGCTCGTCGCGGGGCTGGTCACGCTTCTCAGGCCTGCTCTGCCGCCGCGATGATGTCGGGCACGACGTTCTCCAGCGCCCACGGCAGGCTCAGCGGCGACGAGGCGGAGATCGAGAGCACCTGCTGCTCGTCGGTCTGGACGACCATCCGCCCGGCCTCGACCGCGGGGATGCGCCCGAGCAGCGGGTCGGACTCGATGGCCTCGCGGACCTCCGGGGAGGTGGCGTAGGTGACGAGGATGTCGGACACCAGCTCGTCGGCGCGCTCGGGTGACCAGGTCACCGCGAACTCCTCGGGCGAGCCGCTCGAGGCCTCGGCGACGACCGGCGCCTGGACCATCCCGAGCTGCTCGAGGAAGCGGGGGCGGTTGTCGACGTCGGTGAAGGCGTAGATCTTCTCCGCCGCGTCGGGGTCGACGGTGCCGTAGATGAAGGTCGTGTCGCGGATTCCCGGGTTGTCCGAGGCGACCTGATCGATCTGCCCCTCGACGTCCGTGATGAGCTCCTCGGCGGCCTCGGAACGACCGAGGGCCTCGCCGATCAGCCGGGTTGAGTCCTGCCACGCGGTGCCGAACGCGACGTCGCCCTCCGGCATCGCGATGGTGGGGGCGATCTTCGAGAGGGTCTCGTACTCCTCCTCGGTCATCCCGGAGTAGACACCCAGGATGAGATCCGGCTCGAGGGCGGCGATCGCCTCGGTGTTGATTCCGTCGGTCTCGGAGTACAGCGTCGGCATGTCACCGCCGACCTCCTCCAGCTCCGCGTCGAACCAGTCGGTGGACCCGTTCGCGTTGGCGCCGAACGAGTTGCGGGGCATCCCCACCGGAACCACGCCCAACGCCAGGGAGACGTCGGCGTTGACCCAGGAGATGGTGGCCACCCGCTGGGGCGCCTCCGGGATCTCGGTCTCGCCGTAGGCGTGCGCGATGGTGCGGGGGAACTCGCCCTGCCGCTCGACCTCGCCTCCCGCGCCGGCGTCCCCGCCGTCGCCGACGGCGCCGGTCGAGCACCCGGCCAGCACGGCCAGGAGCGCCGCGAAGGCCGCGAGGGCCACGAGGACCGCCCGGGCCCGAGGGAGCGCGGGGCCGTCAGGTCCGTCGAGCGTCAGCCGGGATCGTGTAGCGGGTGCGGTCATGGGGTCTCCGTCTGGTGTGGAACGTCGCCCGCCCGGAACCGACCCAGGCGACTTAGGCTTGGCTTACCTTGGTGGGCGTCACCGTAGCGGGAGCCGGACCCTCAACGCAACAGCTACGTCAAAGATTTCCACTTCACCTGTCCCGCAACGTGATTCATGTCACTCTACTGTTGTTTAGGTAAGCCTACCCTGCATAGCGTTCGGTCGTGCCACTGTCCCCGAGTAGGTCGGAGTACCCGTGAACGATCCATTGTTGAGCAGCCGGAACCGGGAGGCCCACGCCGCCGCCCTGGCTGCCGCGACCGCCGAGGTGAGCCGGTATCTCGACGGTCGGACCACGCCGCGCTCGTCCGCGTCGCCCTCGACGTTGGCAGCGCAGACCGCCGCCGTCGATCTCGCCGCACCGCTGGGCACGCTGGACAGGGCACTCGAGGAGGTTCGGGAGCTCTACCTCGACCACGCCGTCGGCTACCACCACCCGCGCTACCTCGCCCACCTCAACTGCCCGATCACCATCCCGGCGGTCGCCGCCGAGGCACTCGCGACATCGGTCAATACGGCTGTAGAAACCTGGGACCAGGGCACGTCGGCGTGTCTGATCGAACAGAGGCTCATCGACTGGGTCACCGGGCTCATCGGTTTCGACGCCAGTGCTTTCGACGCCAGTGATCTCGACGCCAGTGTTCTCGACGCCACCCCCCGCCCGGACGGCGTCTTCACCACCGGCGGTACCGCCTCCAACCTGCAGGGCCTGTTCACCGCCCGCGAGGACCGTCTCGCCCGACCGGCCCCCGGGCGCCGGGGTGCGGGGCGGGACGCGGACCGCGGCGCCCGACTGTCCCGCCTGC
>NZ_JAALDN010000241.1 GCF_014144855.1 Dietzia maris
GCGGCCGGCGCGGTGGCCGCCTTGGACGCCGCGGCGCGGGTGGCGCGCGAGGCCTCGGCGGAGGCGAGCTCCTCGGTGACGAGCGCGATCATCGCCATGGGCGCGTTGTCGCCCTTGCGGTTCTCGAGCTTGACGATCCGGGTGTAGCCACCGTCGCGGTTCGCGACCCGGGGGCCGATCTCGGCGAACAGCTTGTGCAGGACGTCCTTGTCGCGGATGACCTTGGCGGCCTCACGACGGTCGGCCAGCGTGCCACGACGCGCCTTGGTGATGAGCTTCTCCGCGTAGGGGCGCAGCAGCTTCGCCTTGGTCTCCGTGGTGCGGATCGCGTCGTGCTCGAACAGCTGGGTGGCCAGGTTCGAGAGGATGAGCCGCTGGTGGGCGGCGGATCCGCCGAGGCGGGCGCCCTTCTTGGGCTTGGGCATCAGATTCTCCTAGGAATGGTGTTCCGGGCGCTCGTCAGAGCTGCTCGGTCTCGGCGTAATCCTCGCCGCCCTCGTCGGTCCACGTGCCGGTCTCGGCGTCGTAGCCGGCGACCGAGGCGGGATCGAATCCGGGGGGCGCGTCCTTGAGGGACAGGCCCAGCTCCACGAGCTTGACCTTGACCTCGTCGATCGACTTCTGTCCGAAGTTCCGGATGTCGAGCAGGTCCGACTCACTGCGGGCCACGAGCTCGCCCACGGTGTGGACGCCCTCGCGCTTGAGGCAGTTGTAGGACCGGACCGACAGGTCCAGGTCGTCGATCGGCATACCGTAGGCGGCGATGTGGTCGGCCTCGGCCGGGCTCGGCCCGATCTCGATGCCCTCCGCCTCGTCGTTGAGCTCACGGGCGAGGCCGAAGAGCTCGACGAGGGTCTTGCCGGCGGACGCCAGGGCGTCCCGGGCGGTCATCGAGTTCTTGGTCTCGACGTCCAGGACCAGACGGTCGAAGTCGGTGCGCTGGTGCACACGGGTAGCCTCGACCTTGTAGGTCACCTTGAGCACGGGCGAGTAGATCGAGTCGACCGGGATCCGGCCGATCTCGTGGCCCGCGTCCTTGTTGAGCCCGGCGGGAACGTAGCCGCGGCCACGCTCGACGACCAGCTCGATCTCCAGCCGACCCTTCTCGTTGAGGGTGGCGATGTGCAGGTCCGGGTTGTGCACCTCGACGCCGGAGGGCGGGACGATGTCACCGGCGGTGACGGCTCCCGGACCCTGCTTCTTGAGGTACATGGTGACCGGCTCGTCCTCGACGGACGAGACGACCAGGCCCTTGAGGTTGAGGATGATGTCGGTGACATCCTCCTTCACGCCCGGCACGGTAGTGAACTCGTGCAGGACGCCCTCGATGCGGATGCTGGTCACGGCCGCGCCCGGGATGGACGACAGCAGCGTGCGCCGCAGCGAGTTGCCGATGGTGTAGCCGAAACCGGGCTCGAGGGGCTCGAGCACGAACCGCGAGCGGTTCTCGGAGACGACCTCCTCGGTGAGGGTGGGCCGCTGGGAGATGAGCATGTGCTACCTCTTTCGATTCTCGACGCCCGCTATTTGACGCCGTGGGAACCCACCGTCGCCGGGCGGGCCGCGGTGTGCGGCCCGCCCGGCGACGAGGGGGGACAGATCACTTCGAGTAGAGCTCAACGATCAACTGCTCCTGCAGCGGCACATCGATCTGCGCGCGCTCGGGGAGCTGGTGGACGAGGACCCGCAGGGTCGTCGGGACGACCTGCAGCCACGCCGGGACGGGACGCTCGCCGAGGGTCTCCTGGGCGATCTCGAACCAGTCCATCTTGGTGGACTTGGGACGGACGTCGACGATGTCGTACTGCGAGACCCGGTAGCTCGGGATGGTGACCTTCTGGTCGTTGACCAGGAAGTGACCGTGGGCCACGAGCTGACGGGCCTGGCGACGCGTCCGCGCGAGACCCGCGCGGTACACGACGTTGTCCAGTCGCGACTCGAGGATCTGCAGGAGGTTCTCACCGGTCTTGCCGGCGCGGCGGTTCGCCTCCTCGTAGTAACGACGGAACTGCTTCTCCATCACGCCGTAGGTGAAGCGGGCCTTCTGCTTCTCCTGCAGCTGGGTGCGGTACTCGGACTCCTTGATCCGCGCGCGGCCGTGGTGACCGGGCGGGAAGGGCCGACGCTCGAATGCGGTGTCTCCACCCACGAGGTCCACGCCCAGACGGCGGGACTTGCGGGTGACGGGGCCGGTGTAACGTGCCATGATTTAGTGCGTTCCTTCCGGCTCAGACTCGACGCCGCTTGGGCGGACGACAGCCGTTGTGGGGCTGGGGGGTGACATCGGAGATCGTGCCCACCTCGAGGCCGGCGGCCTGGAGCGAGCGGATCGCGGTCTCACGTCCCGAGCCGGGGCCCTTGACGAACACGTCGACCTTCTTGACGCCGTGCTCCTGCGCCTTGCGGGCCGCGTTCTCGGCGGCGAGCTGGGCGGCGAAGGGCGTCGACTTGCGCGAGCCCTTGAAGCCGACGTGGCCGGAGGACGCCCATGCGAGGACGCCACCGGACGGGTCGGTGATCGAGACGATCGTGTTGTTGAACGTGCTCTTGATGTGGGCCTGGCCCAGGGGCACGTTCTTCTTTTCCTTGCGACGGCCCGTCTTCTTGGGGCCCGCAGCGCGTGACTTGGGGGGCATTACTTCTTCTTTCCGGCGACGGTCTTCTTCGGACCCTTACGGGTACGGGCGTTGGTCTTGGTGCGCTGTCCACGGACCGGCAGGCCACGGCGGTGGCGCAGGCCCTGGTAGCTACCGATCTCGATCTTCCGGCGGATGTCGCCCTGGACCTCGCGGCGGAGGTCACCCTCCACCTTGTAGTTGCCCTCGATGTCGTCACGAAGGACGGTCAACTGCTCGTCGGTGAGGTCCTTGGTGCGCAGATCCGGGCTGATGCCCGTACGCCCCAGGATCTCCAGCGACCGGGTGCGACCGATGCCGAAAATGTAGGTGAGCGCGATCTCCATGCGCTTGTCGCGCGGGAGATCAACGCCGGCTAGACGTGCCATGTGGCGTTTCTCTTTCGTCGTGCGGTAGGTCTGCTCCCCGACCGTCCCCGTTGTCGGATGGTCATCTCACGATGAGCAACCGTCCGGGGCCCCGGCCTCCGCTTCCGAGGGTGTGATCCCGCCGGCCCCTGTGGGGCTCGGCGGCTGGTGCGGGGAGTTGAGCGTCTTACTTGTACCGGTAGACGATCCGGCCGCGGGTCAGGTCGTAGGGCGAGAGCTCCACGACCACGCGGTCCTCGGGGAGGATGCGGATGTAGTGCTGCCGCATCTTCCCACTGATGTGTGCGAGGACCTTGTGCCCGTTCTCGAGTTCGATGCGGAACATTGCGTTCGGCAACGGCTCAACGACACGGCCCTCGACCTCGATGGCTCCGTCTTTCTTTGCCATGCTGGTTACGGTCCTCCACGATTCCCCGGGTGACGTCTACCGGATTGTCGGTGCACTGGTGGGCACACCGACGTATAAGCTTACGTCAGGTGATGGATCTGCGCCAATCGGGCACCGACAGGGCCCTCGCCGCGCGCTCGGCGTCCCCTCGGCGGTCCCGGTGACCGACGGTCAGACGTAGCAGGCCCGCCCCGCGGGCACCCCGTCGAAGCGCTGCTGGAGCCAGTTCATCGCCGCGGGCAGTTTCTCCACCGCGCCCATGAGGTGCTCCGGCGCGAGTCCCGGCTCCCACGTCAGCGGCGCGCCCTCTCGGCAGTACCGCTTGGCGGTCTCCTCCGCGTCCCAGAACGGCACGAGCGGGTCGGTCCCGGAATGCCACATGAACACCGGGACCCGGGGCACGTCCGGGCTCTGACGGATGCTGTTCTCCGCGAACGCCCGCATCAGCCCCTCCTCTGCCAGGAGGTCGCCTCCCCGGAGGACCATCGGGACGGACCGGAACGCCCCGACCGTCAACAGGGTCGCGGTGCAGCGCCCCTTCAGCTGGCTGTAGAGCGCCCACCCGTCCGGCGTGAGCTTCTTCTCGAGCCGGATCGCCTCCGGGTACTCCCGCGCCATGCCGACAGCCGCGGCGAACGCCAGGCCGAACGCCGGGTGCGGCCAGTTGCCGACCATCCGCGCCATCGTGGTCATGTCGGTCGGGACACCGCCCTGCGCCACCCCGACCAGATTCACGTCCGGGGCGTAGTCGTCGTGCAGGAGCGACACCCACGCGCTCGCGATGCCGCCCCCGGAGTAGCCGAGGGCGCCGAACCGGCTGTGCCTGGAATCGAAGCGGGGGTCGTCCCGCACCGCACGCATCCCGTCCAACACGATCCGACCCGACAACTGACCGCCGGGATAGGCGACCTTCGGACCGAGGTGGTCCGGGATGATGACCGTCCATCCCTGGTCCAGACGCGTCCGCAGGAACACCATCGCGTTGTCCTGCACGGTCTCCAGCGTCGGGTGGACGAGGGTCTCGGTGGGCGCGCATCGCTGTCCGAGCGCATTGAGGTAGTGCTGGTAGCTCAACACCGGACCGTCGGGGCGGGCGTGGTGCGGCCGGACGACCGTCGCGGTGGCCAGTAGCGGCCGATCGCGGGAGTCGGTCGACCGGTAGGCGATCTCGGTGACCCGGTATCCGAGGAACGCCGGCATGGTCACGTCCCGGGAGTTGATCACCTCACCGAGAGGGGCGTCCGCGAGGTGTTGCGGATCCGCGTGGTAGAACGGCCCCGGCTGGGGATCCGCCTCGATCGACCCCGCGCCCCCTCCATCACCGACTGGGCGGTGGAGGGGGCGACGCCCGGGCCCGAGATGTGGACGAGGGCGACAGCGAGCGTCACGACCAGCGCGACGGCTCCCCGCACGACTGATCGACGCGCGACGGACTCCTGCTCAGCGAGCATGCCGGGACCTTTCGAAGCAGATGTTCACTACCGGCACACACTGTAACCCGGTGTGGGCGACCGTCAGCGGTCGACCCGCTCCGATCCCCCGGAGCGGCGACCCCGGTCGCGGTGCGTCCTCAGCTGCGCGGGCGGGGCGTGAGGATCCGGGGGCCGTCCACCGTCACGGCGACCGTGTGTTCCCAGTGCGCCGCCGGCGACCCGTCGACGGTGACGACCGTCCAGTCATCGGACAGGGTCCGGGTGTCGGTCTCACCGCCCAGCACGAGCATCGGCTCGACCGCCAGGACCGAACCCTCCTGCAGCCGGGGGCCGCGTCCGGGCTTGCCCTCGTTGGCGAGGAACGGCCATTCGTGCATCTCGCGGCCGATCCCGTGGCCCCCGAAACCGTCGACGATGCCCAGGCTGACGCCGTGACGCTCCTCCGCCCTCCGCGTCGCCACCTCGAGGGCGTGCGAGACGTCGGTGAGCTTGTTCCCGGGCAGCATCGCCAGGATGCCCTCGTCGAGGACCTCCCGCGTGGCGTCGTTGAGGGTCGCGACCTCCGGGGCGAGAGTCCCCACCCCGAACGACCACGCGGAGTCCCCGTGCCACCCGTCGAGGATGGCGCCGCAGTCGACGGAGACGAGGTCCCCGTCCCCCAGGACGGTGTCGGGCCCGGGGATCCCGTGCACCACGACGTCGTTGACCGAGGAGCAGATCGATCCCGGGAACCCCTCGTACCCCTTGAAGGACGGCACGGCCCCGGCGTCCCGGATCAGTTGCTCGACGACCTCGTCGAGGTCACCGGTGGTGGCACCCGGGACAGCGGCCTCACGGGCGGCGATCAACGCCCGTCCGACGATACGACCGGCCGCCTCCATGGCGTCCAACTCACCCGGGGTACGCGCGGTGACCACGCCCTTGCGGGACCGTCCGAACACGGCGGGCGTCAGCGACCCAGCGCGGCGAGCGCGCGTGCGTTGATCTCGTCGACCTCACCGACGGCGTCGATGCTCTTGACCTCACCGGCGTAGTACTCGAGCAGCGGGGCCGTCTCCGACCGGTAGACCGACATGCGGTTCCGGATGACGTCCTCGGTGTCGTCCTCGCGCCCCCGGGCGAGCATGCGCTTGACCACGGTGTCGTCGTCGACCTTGAACTCCAGGACCGCGTCGAGGGTGTGGCCGGCCTCGCCGAGCATCTCCTTGAGCGCGTCCGCCTGCGCTGCACTGCGGGGGTATCCGTCCAGGAGGAAGCCCTCGGTGGCGTCGGGCTCGGCGATGCGCGCGGCGACCATGCGGTTCGTCACCTCGGCGGGGACGAGGTTGCCGGCGTCGATGTAGCTCTTGGCCTCCTTCCCGAGGTCGGTGCCCTGGGAGATGTTGGCGCGGAACAGATCACCGGTCGAGATGTGTGGGACGCCGAGCTTCTCCGAGAGCAGAGCAGCCTGGGTGCCCTTGCCGGCTCCGGGAGGGCCGAGGAGGACGAGACGCATGGTGGGGACCAGCCTTTCTACAGTTGGTGTGCTCGGACGAGGCCGCGCCTACTTGAGGAAGCCCTCGTAGTTGCGCTGCATCAGCTGCGCCTCGACCTGCTTCACGGTATCGAGGCCCACGGAGACCATGATGAGCACAGCGGTGCCGCCGAACGGCATGTTCTGCAGATCTCCACCCCCGCTGCCCATGTCGAGGAAGACGTTGGGGAGTACCGCGATCAGACCGAGGTACAGCGAACCGAACAGCAGGATCCGGTTGAGGACATAGCCCAGGTATTCGGCCGTCGGGCGGCCCGGGCGGATGCCCGGGATGAACCCGCCGTACTTCTTCATGTTCTCGGCCTGCTCCATCGGGTCGAACTGGATGGCCACGTAGAAGTACGCGAAGAAGATGATGAGGGCGAAGTACAGGAGGATGTAGCCCCAGCTGGAGGGGTTCTGCAGGTACTGCATGACGTACCGCTGCCAGAACCCGTCGCTCGACGGCTCGGGCCCCTGGATCAGCTGGGTGATGAGGATCGGCACGTACATCAGCGACGACGCGAAGATCACCGGGATGACGCCGGCCTGGTTGACCTTGAGCGGCAGGTAGGTGGAGGTGCCGCCGTACTGGCGGCGGCCGACCATGCGCTTGGCGTACTGGACGGGGATGCGGCGCTGACCCTGCTCGACGAAGACGACGGCGACGACGATGAGGACGACCGCGAACATGACGGCCGCGAACTTCATGGTCGACGAGTTCTGGTAGATGTTCACGCCCTCGGCCGGGATGCGGGACGCGATACCGGCGAAGATGAGCAGCGACATGCCGTTACCGACGCCACGGTCGGTGATCAGTTCACCGAACCACATGACGAGTGCGGCGCCCGCGGTCATGACGATGACGATGGTGAGCAGCGTGAGGATGTTGTCGTCCATCAGGACGGACTGGCCGTTGCCGAGGAGCTGCCCCCGGTCGGCCAGCGCGACGATGCCGGCGGACTGCAGGACGGCGAGCGCGATGGTGAGATAACGCGTGTACTGCGTCATCTTCGCCTGGCCGGACTGCCCCTCCTTCTTCAACTGCTCGAAGTACGGGATCACCACCGTGAGCAGTTGGACGATGATGCTCGCGGTGATGAAGGGCATGATGCCGATCGCGAAGACCGACAACTGCAGCAGGGCGCCACCGGAGAAGAGGTTCACCAGGGAGAACAACTGTGCGTTGTCCCCGGTCATCGCCGTGTCGAGCAGACCCCGGAGCTTGGGGTAGTCGACGCCGGGCGACGGGATCTGCGCGCCGATCCGGTAGAGGATGATGATCCCCAGGGTGAAGAAGATCTTCTTCCTCAGGTCCCGGTCCTTGATCGCGGACGCGAGTGCGGAGAGCACATGTCCTCCTGGTCGTGGTCGGCCGTCGGGCCGCCGGTCGTCGAAAGCAGATGCGCCGGGGGAAGTCGGGCCGACCTTCCGGCGGGCGCCGACCCCGAAACGCACAACGGGAAAACTCTATCAAGACGAGCGCAGGGGCCGGATCCGAGACTCTCGGACCCGACCCCTGCACCCGTCATCGACCCGTGAACGGGCCGGGCGGGGTATCAGGCCCCGGCCTCCGACACGCTTCCGCCGGCGGCCTCGATCTTGCTCTTGGCCGAGGCGGAGACCTTGTCGGCGGTCACGGTGACGGCCACGGAGATGTCCCCGTCGCCCAGCACCTTGACCGGCTGGTTCTTCCGGACCGCGCCCGCGGCCACGAGCTCGGACACGCCGACCTCGCCGCCCTGCGGGAACAGCCGCTGGATGTCGGACACGTTGACGACCTGGAAGACGACCTTGTTGCGGTTCTTGAAGCCCTTGAGCTTCGGGAGCCGCATGTGGATCGGCATCTGGCCGCCCTCGAACGCCGCGGGGACGTTCTTACGCGCCTTGGTGCCCTTGGTACCGCGGCCGGCGGTCTTGCCGCGCTTGCCGCCCTCGCCGCGACCCACACGGATCTTCTCGGCGTGCGACCCGGGAGCCGGGCGCAGGTGATGCAACTTGATAGTCATTCTCACTCCGTCTCTTCGACCACGACGAGGTGGTTCACGACGTTGATGAGACCCCGGGTCTGCGCGTTGTCCTCACGCACGACCGTCTTCCGGATGCCCTTGAGGCCGAGCGTACGCAGGGAGTCCCGCTGGTTCTTCTTGGTCCCCACGGTCCCGCGGACCTGGGTGATCTTGAGGCTAGCCATGATCAGGCCCCCTGTCCGGCACGCGCACGGAGCATGCCCGCGGGCGCGACGTCCTCGATCGGCAGGCCGCGACGAGCCGCGACTTCCTCGGGACGATGCAGACCCTTGAGCGCCGCCACGGTCGCGTGGACCACGTTGATGGCGTTGTCCGACCCCAGAGACTTGCACAGGATGTCGTTGACTCCGGCACACTCGAGCACCGCGCGAGCGGCGCCACCGGCGATGACACCGGTACCCGGCGAGGCGGGGCGGAGCATGACGACGCCGGCAGCAGCCTCACCCTGGATCGGGTGGGGGATGGTGGAGGCGATGAGCGGAACGCGGAAGAAGTTCTTCCGTGCCTCCTCCGATCCCTTCTGGATCGCCGCCGGCACCTCCTTGGCCTTGCCGTACCCGACGCCGACCATGCCGTTGCCGTCACCCAGGATCACCAGGGCGGTGAAGCTGAAGCGCCGACCACCCTTGACGACCTTGGAGACACGGTTGATGGTGACGACGCGCTCGATGTACTGCGACTTCTCCTCGTCGCGGCCGCGACGATCGTCGCGACCCCGGCCACGACCGCGGTCTCCGCCGCGGCCCTGGGCGTTGTCGGTGGTGGTCTTGTTGTCTGCGGCGGGGCCGTTGCTTCCGCCGTCACGACGCTGACGTCCCGGCATCAGACGGTCCTTCCGTTAGCGAACAGTGCAGTGGTGTTGGTCATCAGAACTCCAGCCCACCCTCGCGGGCGGCGTCGGCGAGGGACGCGATCCGGCCGTGGTACTTGTTGCCACCACGGTCGAACACGACGGCGTCGATGCCGGCGGCCTTGGCGCGCTCGGCCAGGAGCTGGCCGACCTTCGCGCTGCGGGCCTTCTTGTCGCCCTCGAGGGAGCGCACATCCGCCTCGATGGTGGAGGCTGCGGCCAGCGTGTGGCCGGCCAGATCGTCGATGATCTGGGCGTGGATGTGACGCGAGGACCGGTTGACGACCAACCGCGGACGCTCCGGCGTACCGGAGACCTTCTTGCGGAGTCGGTAATGGCGCCGGGCGCGACCCTCACGACGTGCGGTGGAGACATCGGTGCCCAGCGGTGAACGCTTCTTGGTGCTGCTCATGATCACTTACCCGTCTTTCCGACCTTGCGACGGACCTGTTCGCCGGCGTAGCGGATGCCCTTGCCCTTGTACGGGTCGTGCTTCCGCAGTCGCTTGATGTTGGCGGCGATCTGGCCCACCTGCTGCTTGTCGATCCCGGAGATCGAGAACTTGGTCGCACCGTCGACGGCGAACGTGATGCCGTCGGGAGCGGTGACCGGAACCGGATGCGAGTAGCCCAGTGCGAATTCGAGATCCTGGCCCTTGGCCACGACGCGGTAACCGACGCCGAAGATCTCCATGTCCTGCTTGTAGCCCTCGGTGACGCCGACGATCATGTTGTTGACCAGCGAGCGGGACAGGCCGTGCAGTGACCGGTTGTCGCGGTGGTCGTCGGGACGGTTCACCGTGACGGTGCCGTCCTCGATCGAGACCGAGATCGCCCCGGGCAGAACCTGCGAGAGCTCGCCCTTGGGACCCTTGACGGTGACGGTCTGGCCGTCGACCTTGATGTCGACACCGGACGGGACGGTGATCGGAGCCTTGCCGATACGTGACATTTCTCGCCCCCCTTACCAGACGTGGGCGAGGACTTCCCCGCCCACCTTCTTGTTGTTCGCCTGGCGGTCCGTGAGCAGACCCTGGGACGTCGAGATGATCGCGACGCCCAGGCCACCGAGGACCTTGGGCAGTTCGGTGGACTTGGCGTACACGCGCAGACCCGGCTTCGAGATGCGCTTGATGCCCTGGATGCTGCGCTGGCGCGAGGGGCCGTACTTGAGGTCGATGGTGAGCTTCTTGCCCACCTCTGCGTCCTCGACGTTGTAGCCCGCGATGTAACCCTCCTGCTGGAGGATGGCAGCGATGTTGCCCTTGAGCTTCGAATGCGGCATCGAGACGGTGTCGTGGTACGCCGAATTGGCGTTACGCACACGCGTCAGCATGTCCGCGATGGGATCGGTCATCGACATGGATGGACCATGTTCCTTTCTCGTAACGGTTCCCATGCAACACGTCCCGTACGGCGACCTGTGGGCCGCCCACGTCCGTCGTGGGCCTTTCACGAAGAGTGCGAATGTTCTCTTGTATGGGATCCGGCGCCCCTCGGGGCATCCCGGTGTTCCCGCCGCGGCCGGTGCTCTTCTCACCGGGGCGCGACCAGACGACTGGGCCGTCTGCCCGCCGCCGGGGAACCGCGATGCGGTGCCCCGGCGGGGACGGCCGGTCCGGCCGGCGGAGGAGGTCAGTCCTCCTTGAAGGGGAAGCCGAGCTGCTTGAGCAGTGCCCGGCCCTCTTCGTCGTTCGTTGCGGTCGTGACGACCGTGATGTCCATGCCCCGGGGGCGGTCGACCTTGTCGACGTCGATCTCGTAGAACATCGTCTGCTCGTTGAGGCCGAACGTGTAGTTGCCGTGGCCGTCGAACTGCTTGCCCGAGAGTCCGCGGAAGTCACGGATACGCGGGAGCGCGACGGTCGTCAGGCGATCGAGGAACTCCCACATGCGGTCGCCGCGCAGGGTGACGCGCGCGCCGATCGGCATGCCCTCGCGCAGCTTGAACTGTGCGATGGACTTGCGGGCCCGACGGACCTCCGGCTTCTGGCCGGTGATCAACGTGAGGTCGTTGATGGCGCCGTTGATGAGCTTGGCGTCGCGGGCGGCGTCACCGACACCCATGTTGACGACGACCTTCGCGACGCCCGGGATCTGCATGACGTTGGCGTACTCGAACGTCTCGTTGAGTGCCGGCCGGATCTCGCTGCGGTACTTGTCCTTGAGGCGAGGGGTGTACCCGGAGGGAAGAGCGGTCTCAGTCATGGTCACAGGTCCTTCCCGGTCTTGCGCGAGACACGGACGCGCTTGCCGTTCTCGTCGGTGCGGATTCCGACCCGGGTCGGGGTGCCGTCGGCGTCCACGACCATCACGTTGGACACGTGGATCGGGGCCTCCTGGGTGACGATGCCGCCCGAGGAGGCGCCGCGCTCGGCAGCCGAGTTGGAGGTGTGCTTCTTGATGCGGTTGACGCCCTCGACGAGGACCTTCTCCTGAGCCGGGAAAGCCTGGATGACCTTGCCCTTGGCGCCCTTGTCCTTACCGGAGATCACCAGCACCGTGTCGCCCTTGTGAACCTTCATGTCAGAGCACCTCCGGAGCCAGCGAGACGATCCGCATGAACTTCTTGTCGCGCAGTTCGCGGCCGACGGGCCCGAAGATGCGCGTTCCGCGCGGATCGTTGTCGTTCTTGATGATGACGGCGGCGTTCTCGTCGAACTTGATGTACGAGCCGTCCGGGCGACGGCGCTCCTTGGCGGTGCGCACGATGACGGCCTTGACGACCTCACCCTTCTTGACGTTGCCACCGGGGATGGCGTCCTTGACGGTGGCGACGATGATGTCGCCCACGCCTGCGTAGCGGCGCTTGGAACCGCCGAGAACGCGGATGCAGAGAATCTCCTTGGCACCCGTGTTGTCGGCGACCTTCAGCCGCGACTCCTGCTGGATCATGGTTCTCCTGACCAGGTCTGTTCAATGTGTGCCGGATACCGACCCGACACACGCGGTCATGCCACCCGTCGACACGTCGAGACGTGCCAGGTCGGGCAACTGGTCCAGTGTAGGGTGCGCATGCACCGGGACCCAAATCCCGGTCAGCTACCGCTCGAACCGGCCGATCCGGATCCACGCAGGGAACCCGTCGAACCGCTCGATCCCGATGAGCCGGCAGCGCTAGCCCCGGAGTCCGCCACTCCCCCGGTCGTCCTCCGCCCGTTGGGCGCGGCGTCGGGCAGTCCGGAGAGGACGTGATCCATCCCCGGCCGCATCTCGGTGACGAAGACCGGCCAGTTGTGGATCCCGGAGGGCATGTAGTTCATCCTCAGGTCGACCCCGGGAACCGAGGCGAGCGCGGCCTCGAGTGCACGGGTGCTCTCGTAGGAGCCCTTCTCGAGGACATGTCCGTCGATGAGCACGAGTTCGTTGCTGCCGAAGCGGCCGAGCTCGCTGGAGCCCACCAGCCCGGTCGCGGCGCTGAGGTAGACCGCCTTGCCCTCGAGCCCGGAGGGGTCCGCCACGGTGTCGTGCTCCACCCACTCCCGGGACCCGCGCGGCCCCCACATGTTGGTGACGTCCCCGTGGCGAGCGGCCACGGTGAGTCGCGCGTACTGGTAGCCGAGCTCGTCGGTGGTCGAATAGGCGCCGCTGATACCGGCGGCGCCTCCGAACATCTCGTTCCTGTTGGCCAGATGAAGCGCCGCGGACGCCCCCATCGACACGCCCATGACCCCCCAGCTCCCGTTGTGGGCGAGCGGCCCCGCGGCCCCTGGTAAACCGGCCTCGAGCAGCGGCGGCAACTCCTCGGTGAGGAACGTCTCCCAGTTGTTGGGGCCCAGGACGGGATCGTCCGCCTGCCAGTCGGACCACATCGACGCCGGGCCGCCCGTCGGAACGATCACGTTCACCGCGCGGTCGCGCAGCGCGGGATCGCCCCAGCCCATACCCGTGCTCCACCCGGACGGGACCTCGGAACCGACGCCGTCGAGGAAGTACACGTTGGGCGCGTCGACGCCCGCCGGGGCGCGGTAGACCTCGACGCGGACCGTCCGTTGCATGGATTCAGACGTCACGGCCCACACCTCGGCGCGACGATCGACCGCCTCCGTCGACGCCGGGAAGAGAGGCTCGATCCGCTGCACGGTGGAGGACACGATGGACCCGTCCCGTGTCGCGCGGGGCCCGGCCGGGGGTTGGGAGCTTCCCGGACGGGGGAAATCGCTGGAACCGATGGCGCCGACGGATCCGAGGACGGACGTGACCGGGATCGGGGCACCGAGCTGGGTCGACGCGGCGATACTGAGCGATGGTGCGCCCAACAGGCTCCCGGGCGCCACGCTGGGAACGAGGGATCCCGGATCGACTGACCCCGGGCCCGTGCTCTGGGCGCCGGCGACGGGAAGCCCCGTGGCCGTCGTCGTGATCACGACCGCGCCGATCGCGAGCGCACTCAGACCACGACGGCGATCGCCCCGCCCACTCCCCCGTCGGCCGAAATGTGGTTCGTTCCCCATATGACGATTCTGTCCTCTCGGCCAGCGTCGGACGCTGACACACTACTCAAAATTCGCTACACCACGGTGATCCGTTACATTCGGCCGTCCCGTGCGCCCCCGCAACGCGAAACGGCCCGGCCCCGGAGTCCCGGGGCCGGGCCGCTCGCGTATGTCGAGTGGGGGCTTACTTGGCCCGCTCGAGCACCTCGACGAGGCGATACCGCTTGGAGGCGGACAGCGGGCGGGTCTCCATGATCCGCACGCGGTCGCCGACTCCGGCGGTGTTGGTCTCGTCGTGGGCCTTGACCCGCTCGGTACGGCGCATGATCTTGCCGTACAGCGGGTGCTTCACGCGGTCCTCGAGCTCGACGATGATGGTCTTCTCCATCTTGTCGGACACGACGTACCCGATGCGCACCTTGCGGCTGTTGCGCTCGGTGTTCTCGTTGGACTCAGTCACAACTGCTTCCTTGTCACTCACTTGGCATCACCCGGCGCCGCCGACAGACCGAGCTCGCGCTCGCGAATGACGGTGTAGATGCGAGCGATGTCGTGGCGGACGACACGCAGGCGACGGTTGTTGGTCAGCTGACCGGTGGCCATCTGGAAGCGCAGGTTGAACAGCTCTTCCTTGGCCTCACGCAGACGCGCGGTCAGCGCATCCGCATCGAGCTCACGCAGCTCGGGGGCGGTGGTTCCACTAGCCATCAGAACTGCTCCTCCCGGGTCACGATGCGGGTCTTGCACGGGAGCTTGTGCTGCGCGCGGCGAAGGGCCTCGCGAGCGGTCTCCTCGTTCGGGTACGACATCTCGAACAGGATGCGGCCCGGCTTGACATTGGCCACCCACCACTCGACCGAGCCCTTACCGGAACCCATCCGCACCTCGGCGGGCTTCTTGGTCAGGGGACGATCCGGATAGATGTTGATCCACACCTTGCCACCACGCTTGATGTGGCGGTTGATGGCGATACGTGCGGACTCGATCTGACGGTTGGTGACGTAGGCCGGCTCGAGAGCCTGGATGCCGTAGTCACCGAATGTCACCTTGGTGCCACCCTTTGCCCCGCCCTTACGGCCGGGGTGGTGCTGCTTGCGGTGCTTGACGCGCTTGGGGATAAGCACTGTCACGCCTCCCTGGTCTGGTTCTGCGGTGCCTCGGCAGGAGCCTCGGCGGCCGAGCCGGAACCGGCGCGGCCGGTCTCGGTGCTGGTCGCAGTGGTGCCCTGGGCCCCGGAGCGACGCGGACGACCGGCGCCACGCTCGCGGCGGGGACCGCGGTCGGCACCGCCACGGTTGCTGGACTGGGCGTACTGGTCGGACTCGCGACGGCCGCCGACCACGTCACCCTTGTAGATCCACACCTTGACACCGATACGACCGAAGGTCGTCTTGGCCTCGTAGGTGCCGTAGTCGATCTCGGCACGCAGGGTGTGCAGGGGGACGCGCCCCTCGTGGTAGCGCTCCGAACGGGACATCTCGGCACCGCCGAGACGACCCGAACAGACCACCTTGATGCCCTTGACCTGGGGCTGACGCATGGCCGACTGGATGCCCTTGCGCATCGCGCGACGGAACGCCACACGATTCGAGAGCTGCTCGGCGATCCCCTGGGCGACGAGCTGGGCGTCGGCCTCGGTGTTCTTGATCTCGAGGATGTTGAGGTGGACCTGCTTGGCGGTGAGCTTCTCGAGCTCCCCGCGAAGACGGTCCGCCTCGGCGCCCCGACGGCCGATCACGATGCCCGGGCGGGCCGTGTGGATGTCCACGTGGACCCGGTCACGGGTCCGCGAGATGTCGACCCCGGAGATACCGGCCCGCTCCATGCCCTTGGACAGGAGCTGACGGATCTTGATGTCCTCGGCGACGTAGTCGGCGTACTGCTTGTCGGCGAACCACTTGGACGTCCAGTCCGAGGTGATGCCGAGACGGAAGCCGTGCGGCTGGATCTTCTGTCCCATTTAGCGGGCACCTCCCTGGTTGCGACGTGCCCGACCGGAGCCGGTCTTCTCGGGCACGCTGGTCACCTCGATGGTGATGTGGCTCGTACGCTTACGCACGCGGAACGCACGACCCTGGGCACGCGGGCGGAAACGCTTGAGGGTCGGCCCCTCGTCGGCGTAGGCCGCCGTGACCACGAGGGTCCGGGGGTCCAGGTCGAGGTTGTTCTCGGCGTTGGCCATCGCGGAGGCGAGGACCTTGGCGACCGGCTCGCTGGCGGCCTGCGGGGCGAACCGCAGCGTGTTCAGCGCGTCGGCGGCGTCCTTGCCGCGGATGAGGTCGATCACACGACGCGCCTTCATGGGCGTGACGCGGACGAACTTGGCGGTGGCACGCGCGGAGAGCTGCTGCTCGGCCGTCGCCGTGCCGTCGTCGGTCTTCTTCGTATCAGTGCTCATCGACGCTTACTCTTCCGATCGTCCTTGATGTGCCCCTTGAACGTGCGCGTCGGCGCGAACTCGCCGAGCTTGTGACCCACCATCGAGTCGGACACGAACACGGGCACATGCTTGCGGCCGTCATGGACGGCGAACGTGTGGCCGATGAAATCGGGCAGGATCGTCGAGCGCCGCGACCAGGTCTTGATGACCTGATGCGTGCCCTTGTCGTTCTGCACGTCCACCTTCGCGAGGAGGTGTTCGTCGACGAACGGACCCTTCTTGAGACTACGAGGCATCCTAGTTTCCCTCCTTAACGCTTCTTACCGGTGCGACGGCGACGGACGATCATGCTGTCACTCGCCTTGTTGGGCTTGCGGGTCCGGCCCTCGGGCTGGCCCCACGGGCTGACGGGGTGACGTCCACCGGACGTCTTACCCTCGCCACCACCATGCGGGTGGTCGACGGGGTTCATGACCACGCCACGGACGGTCGGGCGAACGCCCTTCCACCGCATGCGGCCGGCCTTACCCCAGTTGATGTTGGCCTGCTCGGCGTTGCCGACCTCGCCGATCGTGGCGCGGCACCGCACGTCGACCCGACGGATCTCACCGGAGGGCATGCGGAGGGAGGCGTAGGTCCCCTCCTTACCGAGCAGCTGGATGCCCGCGCCGGCGGCGCGGGCCATCTTGGCGCCGCCGCCCGGACGGAGCTCCACCGCGTGCACCACGGTGCCTGCGGGGATGTTCCGGAGCGGGAGGTTGTTGCCGGTCTTGATGTCGGCGCCTGCACCCGACTCGACCTTCATGCCCTGCTTCAGGTTGCGCGGGGCGAGGATGTACCGCTTCTCGCCGTCCGCGTAGTGCAGGAGGGCGATGTTGGCGGTGCGGTTCGGGTCGTACTCGATGTGCGCGACGGTGGCGAGCACGCCGTCCTTGTCATTACGACGGAAGTCGATGACGCGGTACTGGCGCTTGTGGCCACCGCCCTTGTGGCGGCTGGTGATACGGCCGTGACCGTTGCGGCCGCCGGTCTTGCTCAGCGGGCGCAGCAGCGACTTCTCGGGCGTCGAGCGGGTGATCTCGGCGAAGTCCGAGACGCTCGAGCCGCGACGACCGGGGGTCGTGGGCTTGTACTTGCGGATAGCCATGAGGTTCTCTCGTCCTTAACTCTTCCCGCCGTCAGGCGGTCAGACCCGGGATCTCGATGGGCTTGCTGTCGGCCGCGAGGGTCACGATGGCGCGCTTGGTGCTCTTGCGCTGTCCGTACCCGGTGCGGGTGCGCTTGCGCTTGCCCTGACGGTTGGCGGTGTTCACGGACTCAACGGTGACGCCGAAGATCTCCTGGATGGCGATCTTGATCTGCGTCTTGTTGGCGCCCGGGGCGACCTGGAACGTGTACACGCCCTGCTCGAGCAGGCCGTAGGCCTTCTCGGAGACGACCGGGGCGAGGATCACGTCCCGGGGATCGGCGACGGTGCTCACTTGTCGGCCTCCTTCGCTGCCTTGCCGGCGAACGCACGGCTCGCCTGCGTGACGAACGCGTCCAGAGCCTCGACCGAGAACACGACGTCGTCAGCGTGGAGCACGTCGTAGGTGTTGAGCTGATCCGGAGCGATCGGATGGACGTGATCGAGGTTGGCCACGGAACGCCATGCGGCGACGTCCTCACGACCGACGACGATCAGGATCTTCTTGCGGTCGGACAGGGTGCCCAGGAAGTCGCGGACACCGGCCGTCGACGGCTTCTGTCCCTCGACGAACTCGGTCACCACGTGGAGGCGATCGGCCGAGACCCGGTCGGAGAGGGCACCGCGGAGCGCGGCGGCCTTCATCTTCTTGGGGGTGCGCTGCGAGTAGTCACGCGGCTTCGGGCCGTGGACGGTGCCGCCGCCGGTGTAGGCGGGGGCGCGGGTCGAACCCTGACGGGCGCGGCCGGTGCCCTTCTGGCGGAACGGCTTGCGGCCGCCGCCGCGGACCTCGCCACGGGTCTTGGTCGAGTGCGTGCCCTGACGCGCCGCGGCGAGCTGAGCCACCACGACCTGGTGCATCAGGGGCAGGTTGGGCTCGACGCCGAAGATCTCGGCGGGGAGCTCGACCGAACCGTCGGTCTTGCCCGCCGGGGTACGGACGTCCAGCTTGAGGTTCACGGTGTTCTCCGTGGTGGTCATGCGCGCGCACCGCCCTTCACTGCGGAACGGACCATCACAAGGCCGCCGTTACGACCCGGGATGGCTCCCTTGATGAGGAGGACGCCGGCCTCGGCGTCCACCTTGTGGACCTTGAGGTTCATGGTGGTCACGCGATCGTTGCCCATGCGGCCGGCCATCGACTTGCCCTTGAAGACGCGGCCCGGGGTCGATGCCCCGCCGATGGAACCCGGCTTGCGGTGTACGGCCTGCGTACCGTGCGAGGCACCCTGGCCGGCGAAGCCGTAGCGCTTCATGGTACCGGCGAAGCCCTTGCCCTTGGAGGTGCCGGTGACGTCGACGAACGCGCCGTCCTCGAACACGTCGGCGCCGATCTCCTGGCCGATCTCGAACCCGGCGGCCTGCTCGGCGTTGTCGAGTCGGATCTCGGCGAGGTGACGACGGGGGGTGACCCCGGCCTTATCGAACTGGCCGGCCACCGGCTTGGTGACCTTGCGGGGGTCGATCGCGCCGAACGCGATCTGGACGGCGTCGTAGCCGTCGGTCTCTTGGGTACGGATCCCGGTCACGACGCACGGCCCGGCCTTGACGACGGTAACCGGAACCACCCGGTTGTTCTCGTCGAAGACCTGGGTCATGCCGAGCTTGGCGCCCAGGATTCCCTTGATCTCGGTGTTAGTCATCTGTTCACTGTCTCCGCTGCACGTTGCTTGCTGACCGCTACGCGGTCGGAGGTCACTGGATGTTGACGTCGACGCTGGCAGGCAGGTCGATACGCATGAGAGCGTCCACGGTCTTCGGCGTGGGGTCGAGAATGTCGATCAACCGCTTGTGGGTACGCATCTCGAAGTGCTCACGCGAATCCTTGTACTTGTGCGGCGAGCGGATGACGCAGTAGACGTTCTTCTCGGTGGGCAGCGGCACGGGACCGACGACACGAGCACCCGTACGGGTCACCGTCTCGACGATCTTGCGGGCCGAGGCGTCGATAGCTTCATGGTCGTAGGCCTTGAGCCGGATGCGGATCTTTTGTCCCGCCACTTCGTCCTCTTCTCCTCCCGCCCGTGAGGGCGGCTGTCGTAAGCGCCCTCGCTGCGCGGGGACACTGTGTGTTCGCTTGTCATGTGTGACACCGTCAGACCGTCTACCACCCGGTCCCGTGCATCGGTGCTCCATCGTGGAGGACCCCGCCGCGCGCCCACGGGCATGACACGACTACGAGACCTCCAGAGGACGGAGTGCCACATCGCTCGCGCGAGGCGAGGATGACGGCGGACCGATCCGCTGCCGCTGTTGACGTGTCACGACGCGTCCACGCGGTCGGGCGTGTCGCCCTCCCGCTTTTCCGGCGGGTGATCACTCACCCGCCCCGGTCGTGCTCGCCCGACCAACCCGACTCTCCCCGGGGCCCATCGGGCCCATACGGGATCGCCGCCTTGTCCGGGCAACTTGACCAGTATGCAGTACATCGGCCGGAAGGGCAAAATCCCGGACGTCCCGGCGTCCTCGGGTGCGTCACGGACCCCGGCACGACGACCGGGTACTTCGGTAGCGTCGGGAAGACCAGAGTCCACACGCGGAGGAGACCACATCGTGAACAGCAGACGCGAGCCGCGGGACCCCGCCGCCTACAAACGGGACAGGCGGCAGGCGGTCCTGCGCCACCATCCGGACGCGGGCGGCGATCCCGATGAACTCTTCCGGGCACTCGCGGAAGTCGACCGCCGGCACGGGGTATCCGGTCCCGGGTACGACGCGCACGGCGCGAGTGCCGAACAGGTCGCCGCCGTCGCCGCGGCCGCGCTCGCCGGGGTCGCCGCGGTGGGGTTGTCGATCGCGATGACCATCCTCGGTCGTCGCAGGTAGTTCGGTCGCCGCAGGTAGCTCGCTCGTCGCACGAAACTCGGTCGCCTCAGATAAACCGGTCGTCCACTCCCCCGGGCACGCGTGAACCACCGCGAAATGCGGGAAGGGCGCCCCACCTGACGGTGGGGCGCCCTTCCTCGATCGACCCGGGGATTCACCCGGACCGAGCGGTCAGTGGATCACTTGATGATCTTGGTGACCTGTCCGGCGCCGACGGTGCGGCCACCCTCGCGGATCGCGAAGCGCAGGCCCTCATCCATGGCGACCGGCTGGATGAGCTCGACGCTCATCTCGGTGTTGTCGCCCGGCATGACCATCTCGGTGCCCTCGGGGAGGGTCACGACGCCGGTCACGTCCGTGGTACGGAAGTAGAACTGCGGGCGGTAGTTGTTGAAGAACGGCGTGTGACGGCCGCCCTCGTCCTTGGACAGGATGTACGCCTGGCCCTCGAACGTGGTGTGCGGGGTGTAGGCGCCCGGCTTGATGACGACCTGGCCACGCTCGACGTCCTCGCGCTTGAGACCACGGACGAGCAGACCGACGTTGTCGCCGGCCTCGCCGTAGTCGAGCAGCTTACGGAACATCTCGATGCCCGTGATGGTGGTCTTGGTGGCCTTCTCCTTGATGCCGATGAGCTCGACATCCTCGTTCACGTTGATCTGGCCACGCTCGATACGACCGGTGACGACGGTGCCACGACCGGTGATCGTGAAGACATCCTCGACGGGCATGAGGAACGGCTTGTCGGTCTCACGCTCGGGATCCGGGACGGAGTCGTCGCAGGCCTGCATGAGGTCGACGATGGCCTGGACCCACTTCGGGTCACCCTCGAGCGCCTTGAGCGCCGAGATGTGGACGACCGGAGCGTCCTCGTCGAAGTCCTGCGACGCCAGCAGCTCGCGGACCTCCATCTCGACGAGCTCGAGGATCTCCTCGTCGTCGACCATGTCGCACTTGTTCAGGGCGACGAGGATGTAGGGCACACCGACCTGACGGGCGAGCAGCACGTGCTCACGGGTCTGCGGCATGGGGCCGTCGGTGGCCGCCACGACGAGGATCGCGCCGTCCATCTGGGCGGCACCGGTGATCATGTTCTTGATGTAGTCGGCGTGACCGGGGGCGTCGACGTGCGCGTAGTGGCGCTTCTCGGTCTGGTACTCGACGTGGGAGATGTTGATCGTGATACCACGAGCCTTCTCCTCCGGCGCCTTGTCGATCTCGTCGAACGCGAACGCGTCGTTGAGGTCGGGGTAGGTGTCCGCCAGAACCTTGGTGATGGCCGCGGTGGTGGTGGTCTTGCCGTGGTCGACGTGACCGATGGTGCCGATGTTTACGTGCGGTTTGGTCCGCTCGAACTTCGCCTTCGCCACTTGGTGTCCTCCTGGACTGGTCTGTCCCCACCTGGAGGTGGGCACTGCTTTGTGTGGGATCTGATCTTACTCATCGTGCCGTGTTGAGCACGAACCGGCGGCCACCCGGAGGTTCGACCGTGCGCCGCCGGCATCGGCCCCACCCCGCCTGACGGCGGGGCGGGACCAGTACCGGTTACTCGCCGGTCGCCTTGGCGATGATCTCCTTGGCCACGCCCGCCGGAACCTCGGCGTAGTGGGAGAAGACCATCGAGTAGTTGGCCCGGCCCTGCGTCTTCGACCGGAGGTCGCCGACGTAGCCGAACATCTCGGAGAGCGGCACGTGGGCCTTGACGACGCGGGCGCCGGAGCGCTCCTCCATCGCCTGGATCTGGCCGCGGCGGGAGTTGATGTCGCCGATGACGTCACCCATGTAGTCCTCGGGCGTGACGACCTCCACGGCCATCAGCGGCTCCAGGATCACGGGCTGGCACTTACGGGCGGCCTCCTTGAAGGCCATGGAGCCCGCGACCTTGAACGCCATCTCGGACGAGTCGACCTCGTGGTACGCGCCGTCGACGAGCGTCGCCTTGACGTTGACCATCGGGTAGCCGGCGAGGATGCCGTACTGCATGGCGTCCTTGATGCCGGCGTCCACGGAGGGGATGTACTCCTTGGGCACGCGGCCACCGGTGACCTTGTCGCTGAACTCGTAGGTCTCGCCGGCTTCGACGGCCTCCTGGTCCAGCGGGCCGAGCGCGATCTGCACCTTCGCGAACTGACCGGAACCACCGGTCTGCTTCTTGTGGGTGTAGTCGAACTTGTCGATCGAGCCCTTGATGGTCTCGCGGTACGCGACCTGCGGCTTGCCGACGTTGGCCTCGACCTTGAACTCGCGCTTCATCCGGTCGACGAGCACGTCCAGGTGGAGCTCGCCCATTCCGCCGATGACGGTCTGCCCGGTCTCCTCGTCCAGCCGCACGGAGAACGTCGGATCCTCACGGGCCAGCTTCTGGATGGCCGTGCCGAGCTTCTCCTGGTCGGCCTTGGTCTTGGGCTCGATGGAGACGTCGATGACCGGGTCCGGGAAGGTCATGGACTCGAGGATGACCTGGTTGTTCAGGTCACACAGTGTGTCACCCGTCGTGGTGTCCTTCAGCCCGATGAACGCGTAGATGTGGCCGGCGACGGCCTCCTCCACGGGCATCTCCTTGTTGGCGTGCATCTGGAAGAGCTTGCCGACGCGCTCCTTCTTCCCCTTGGTCGCGTTCTGCACCTGGGTGCTCGGGTCGATGCGGCCCGAGTAGACACGGACGAAGGTCAGCTCTCCGAAGAACGGGTGCACGGCGATCTTGAACGCGAGCGCCGCGAACGGCTCGTCCTTGGACGGCTTGCGGAGGATCTCCGTCTCCTCGTCCCCGACCTTGTGGCCGTGGACCTCGCCGACGTCCAGCGGGTTGGGGAGGTAGGCGATGACGGCGTCGAGCAGCGGCTGGATGCCCTTGTTCTTGTACGCCGAACCACACAGCACCGGGTAGATCTCGGCGTTGACGACCATCTTGCGGATCGCCGCCTGGATCTCGTCCTTCGTCAGCTCCTCGCCACCGAAATACTTCTCCATCAGCGCCTCGTCGCTCTCGGCGACGGTCTCGAGGAGCTTCTCGCGGTACTCCTCGGCCTTCTCCTGCAGGTCGGCCGGGATGTCCTGCACCTGCGCCTCGGTGCCGATGTCGGTCTTGCCTGGCCAGACGAGCGCCTTCATCTCGACGAGGTCGACGACACCGTCGAACTCGTCCTCGGCGCCGATCGGGAGCTGCAGGACCAGCGGCTTCGCGCCGAGACGGTCGACGATGGTCTGGACCGTGTAGAAGAAGTCCGCGCCCATCTTGTCCATCTTGTTGACGAAGCAGATGCGGGG
This sequence comes from Dietzia maris, assembly GCF_014144855.1. Taxonomy (GTDB): domain Bacteria; phylum Actinomycetota; class Actinomycetes; order Mycobacteriales; family Mycobacteriaceae; genus Dietzia; species Dietzia kunjamensis. The sequence continues at coordinate 23,313 of NZ_JAALDN010000241.1, forward strand.
CACGTCGTACTTCTCGGCCTGACGCCAGACCTGCTCGGACTGGGGCTCGACGCCCTCCTTGCCGTCGAAGACGGCGACGGCGCCGTCCAGGACGCGCAGGGACCGCTCCACCTCGACGGTGAAGTCGACGTGGCCCGGGGTGTCGATGATGTTGATCTGGTTGTTGGACCAGAAACAGGTGACGGCGGCGGACGTGATCGTGATGCCGCGCTCTTTCTCCTGCTCCATCCAGTCGGTGGTCGACGCACCGTCGTGCGTCTCGCCTGCCTTGCGGTTGACACCCGTGTAGAACAGGATGCGCTCGGTGACGGTGGTCTTACCGGCGTCGATGTGCGCCATGATGCCGATGTTGCGGACCTTGTTGAGGTCGGTCAGCACGTCCTGTGCCACGGATTCTCCCGAATGTGAGTCGTCGGTGGCCCGTGCGGTCGCTGTCGACCGTCCGAACCGGGTCGGTAGTGCTGCCGGTACCTGCACGCGGGGCGTGAGGTACGGGCCTTGATCAATGATGCCACCCGGCGGGTGACAACGGGACCCTGGCCGGGGGGACGTGGATACCCACGCCCCGGCCCGGGTCCCGACGCGTCACCAGCGGTAGTGAGCGAACGCCCGGTTTGCCTCGGCCATCTTGTGGGTGTCCTCGCGGCGCTTGACCGCGGCACCCAGACCGTTGGAGGCGTCCAGGATCTCGTTGGCCAGACGCTCGACCATCGTGTTCTCACGACGCTGCCGGGAGAACGTCACCAGCCAGCGCATCGCCAGGGTCGTCGAACGACCGGGGCGGACCTCGACGGGCACCTGGTAGGTGGCGCCGCCGACACGACGGGAGCGGACCTCGAGAGCCGGCTTGACGTTGTCGAGCGCCTTCTTGAGGGTGATGACCGGATCGGTTCCGGTCTTCTCGCGGCAGATCTCCAGCGCGGAGTAGACGATGCGCTCGGCGGTCGTCTTCTTGCCGTCGAGGAGGATCTTGTTCACGAGCTGGGTGACCAGCGGCGACCCGTAGACCGGGTCGTTGATCAGCTGGCGCTTGGGGGCGGGACCCTTACGAGGCATTACTTCTCCTTCTTGGCGCCGTAGCGGGAGCGGGCCTGCTTGCGGTCCTTCACACCCTGGGTGTCGAGCGAGCCGCGGATGATCTTGTAGCGCACACCCGGGAGGTCCTTCACACGCCCGCCACGCACGAGCACCATGGAGTGCTCCTGCAGGTTGTGGCCCTCACCGGGGATGTAGGCGGAGACCTCGATACCGGTGGTCAGGCGCACACGGGCGACCTTACGGAGCGCGGAGTTCGGCTTCTTGGGGGTCGTGGTGTACACACGGGTGCACACGCCACGACGCTGAGGCGAACCCTTGAGGGCAGCCGTCGACGTCGCCGACTTCTTGTCCTGGCGGCCCTTGCGGACCAGCTGGTTGATGGTTGGCATGAACCGACTTTCTCTAGCTGGCGGCCTCCACGGGGGCGACCACCGGTCACTGGGACGTTGCTCGTATCCGGACTCTCGCGCGCCTGTCGCCGCGCACGGCCGACCATGTCAGCCGCTCTCGCTGGCCTACCGGGCACGATCGTCCAGCTCGCGCACTGCGAGCACGATGGTGAAGCCTAACCGCCGGGGGATGCAGCGGTCAAAATGGGCCGGTCGCGGCATCTCCCGCGGGCGGGGCTCCGGCCGCATCGAGGACCGTGTCCAGGGTATGGGCCCAGAATCTCACGATCTTGTCACGTCGCGCCGAGTCGTCGGACAGGACGTCCGCGAGCCCCAGCCCCCTAGCGAGGTCCAGGGTGGTCTGGAGTGCGCGCCGGATTCGCGCGTCACCCGGATCGCGACCCAGGGCGGCCGCGGCGATGGACAGGACCTCACGGGACATGTGGTTCTCGAGCGGGAGCACGCGGTCCCTGAGGGCCGGGTCTGAGGCCGCCGCGGTCCATACGTGGAGCGCGGCCTTGAACAGGTCGGACGTGTAGTGCCCGACTATGAGCCGGACCACCGCGACCGTTCGCTCGGGTCCGGGCTCGGGAAGGTCGAGGCCCACGGTCCGGACGTCCTCGAGTCGCTGTTCGATCATGTGCCCGAGCGCGGCGGTGATGAGGTCCTCGCGCGTCGGGAAGTGGTGCTGGGCGGCGCCCCGTGAGACGCCGGCGGCGGC